>PIVS01001042.1 GCA_003353855.1 Desulfobacteraceae bacterium | reverse complement strand
GATTTTGGATTATTTCCAATAACGCAGCTACAATTGGCGTGATTTCTTCTTTAGGGATTTGGGATATTAATTTACTTGCACTCATGCATTATACGATTAGCACCTTATCGCAAGTTTGTCTAATACTTTCTTTAACCCCCTTCACTTTTTGGGATCTTACATGACACTTCCAACATTTAGGGCTGAAACACTCAGGGCAATGCGTATAAAAACAGAACCCAGTATTGGGACTTTAACAATGATGATTTTCATCACCCCAGGGTACTACTGATTTCTAACCCGCATAATTTTTTAATTCCAGGCCGTGCTGCGGCCGAAACCATTTGAATAGACAACGGCGAATGGCCGCCATATCAACCCAAGGCATTGAAGCTTGGTGGGGTTACGAACAAAAATGACCCTTGATATCTTTATTAAATTACTCCGGGGCCGTTAATTTGAGGGCGCAGGGATGTTTTTATTTCAGTACAGGCCCAGGCTCAAAATAGCATTTTAGCTAAAAAGTAGCGGATTGGCTATTTTTTAGCCTGTTTTTGTATTGGAGGAGTAAATGCCTTAACCCACTGTATTAACAACCTAATAGTTTCGTTTTTTCCGTCTGGCACATTTTCTGCATTTTATAAATTTCAACAACGATTTTAGTGCAAGACAAACTAAAACCTTGAATCATTACTTTGTTTAAGGAGGCTAAAAATGTTGAATACAGGAAGCATAACCCTGGAAAAAAGATTTGCCGACGGTTTTAAATGGGCCGGACAGGCTTCGACGGGAACGCCGGATCGCGTACCCACATACGCACAGCTTTGCGAGCTGTTAACCATAGAACTTGATGAGCCTGCGGATAAAATTTTTCATACGCCGGAACTGCTGGTGGAAGGTAC
>PIVS01000066.1 GCA_003353855.1 Desulfobacteraceae bacterium | reverse complement strand
GTTTTTAAAACTTCCCCCATTGAAGTTTCCATTGTCGGAGATTTTGATCCTGATACAATTATAAAATATGCAGGTACTTATCTTGGATCCTTAAAAACAAGGGATGAATTCTTTGGATCTGAAATGGAAGGCAAATCTAAACAGGTAACCCGTGATGTTTTTTTCCCCAAGGGAGAAAAGCTTACACTTACCCTTGATACAAAAATAGACAAGGGCGTGGTTCGTGTAGCTTTTTTGACCGATGATTTTTGGGATATCGTGAAAACCCGTAAATTATCCCTGCTGGCAAAGGTTTTTTCCGAACGACTCAGAAAAACAATCCGTGAGGAGCTTGGAGCATCCTATTCCCCCTACGTATATAACAATCCATCCCTTATTTATGATGGGTATGGGGTTATGCATGCGGTGGTGAACGTACTGCCGGAAACTTCGGACATTATTTTTAAGAGGGTGGCAAAAATTGCCAACCAGTTGGCCCGGGAGGGGATTGAGAAAAAAGAATTGGGTCTGGTGAAAAAGCCACTCCTAAATCATTTAACGGTTCTAAGACAAACCAACGCCTATTGGTTGAATTCGGTTATGGCCAATTCAGTTCACCACCCGGAAAAATTGGACTGGGCCAAGCATATGGTATCTGGATATTCAGCCATAACCAATGATGACCTGAGCATTTTAGCCAAGCAATATTTGAAGATAAACGAGGGTGCCCTGATAATTATTAAGCCTGAAAATGATTAAATAAAGCGATTAAATCATGAGAATTAATGAATCAGATGAATGGATTTGGTGAGCAAAAGAACGATGGCCAGATGCCCATGGGCCATCTGTTGGTTGAATAGATATCTTAATTTAAGATTTGTATTGAGCAGGCAGTTTTTCAACCTGTTCTGATACATTATTACGCAGATAATAGTCCAAATCAAAAAGCTGTTTAAAGCTTAAATCCGTAAATTGAACATGCCGTTTTCGCACCTTCATGGAACTGAAAGAGGGGGTATTTGTAATCTCGTAATCTGAAACAGTATTAAAGGGCAAATCTCCAACATAATAGCCCATGCTACTGAGGAAAACAGCATCCTCTGGCAGGCTGTCGGATTCTTTGTTATCCTTACTGGTATCAATATATTTAAATGAAAGTCCGCCCATGCTGATATCAATGATCTGACCAAGTTTATGGGAATTTGGACTGATGGCTGCATATGCCCCTTCTACCGCCTTATAGCGTTTGTTTCTGCGTCTTTCAACTGTACGTTTTCTTCCGACCATAAGAACAATTCCTTTAGATCATGATTATATCATTGTTTCTGCTAAAGGTTCTGCTAAAAATAATGCATATTTTGTGCCATTTTTAGTTTTTATTAAAGATAAAGAATAAATTTACTGAATTTTATATGGTTAATCATCAATTCCTACCTAATTTATTCAACTGAGTGGAATATGTCAATTAGGGAACATAATTTATCTTTATTCAGAAGGTATTATCAAAAAGAAATAGGGTTTTATGGAAAAGAAAGTTATAAAATAGGAATTTTATTCCTCACAATAGGATATTATTTACTTATTAATTTTTATTTGCTCAGGATCATTTTGACAGATCCAATTGGATCATGAATCAAAAAAATTCTGCCAGGTGGATTGGATGACAGAAAAGCTAAATCCCCTGTACCGTAAATAGCCAAATACTTTTTTTTTCAAAGATTCCCCATCAAGATGATGCCATAATCGTATCTTAGGCGTAACTGCAAGAAAGGCTAACTCAAGATCTTCATATCCGACTAAAGCCTCATCAATAATGGCGGGATGAATCCCTTTATTTTCAAGTTCGTACCGGAAGGCAAACAGGGATTTTGGTTTATTTCTTTTCCGGTTTTCAAGATAGTTTTTGGCAAATGTTTCGTCATTAAGGTAATTTTCATCCCTGAGCCTTTGGACAATCCTATCAACAACCAAGGGGTCAAAATCTTTTTTTGACAGATAGTCATTCATTTCCATTATACTCCTAGGCCGTCTGGAAAGATAACCCAAGGCCAAGCCGAAAGCCTTTTTCATATGGGGGTCCACTTTTATATTTTTTTCCAGTTTATGGTTAAATTAGTCAATTTGACCATGTTGGCCTTAAGAAAAATTGAGTGCCGGGTAATGAGATTGTCAGAATGGCTGTCAATTTTTACACAGGATAAAATTGTGTCGGGGTAAAAAGATTCTTTTAAAAATGAAACACAGCAATGAGCCGGCCTAAATTCAAAAAGAAACTTTGCCGGCAAAGCTTCCATGGCCCATTGGGTATAAACCGTATTGTTAACATGCTGGTTCAGGTCCAGGTCATGAACCCTGATCTTAAATTCAGATTCATGGTCAAATTCAATAAAATTATGGTCATTTTTTACAAGCTCCGGGCAACTATCTGCCGGTGTCTGTAACTCTTTGGGCAGATGGGGGGTAAGTCGAACCGGTTTGGAATTGCTGGCTTTAACCAATACCCAGATCCCCAGTGCACAAATCAGTTCTTCCCCATCAAGGTTCAAAATGGAAGCCTGTCTGAGTTCGTATAGATTTTTCCATGGGCGGCGCCAGGTTTTGATTTCCAGAGGTTCAAGCCATTTTAGGTTTTTATTTATCTGGACCTGGTACCGGGATATCAGCCACTTGAGTTGCTTTTTTGCCATATCAAGTCCCGATATACCAAGTTGGTTGCAATGATTGGAAGCTGCATCCTGAAACATATTTAAGAGCCGGTCGATTCGAAATTGCCCGTTTGCACCAATGGCTGAATAGGGAAGATTTATATTTTGAGTAAAAATGGCGTTCTGGTCCATCCTAGGGTGTTTCCTCAAATAATCTGACAGGTGTTTTTAATATATCCCCCAGCATATTTACCAATCCTTTTCCCACGGCAGATGGATGGAGAGGCCTAACCACAGGGTTTGTTATACTGCCGGTGGCTTTGGCTGGAAAGGACATCAGCCTGCCGCTGAGCAGGGTGTTTAGAACAGGAATATGTTTAATAATGGTATCAATGGTTTTAAAGGGGGCAACCAGGCAGGTTAAATCCATTTTGTCTTTTAAGGGATCTATCCAGCCACTGAAAATCAGGGCCATGTTATCCGCATCAATAACTGCTTTTTTTAAATGAATGACACTATCTTTGATGTCGGCTTCAATAACAATGGTCCGGTATCCGATTCCTTCTTTGGTAATATCTGTAAAATGCAAAATATTCAATACAGAAAGCAGACGGGATAAAAAGGTCCATTTATATATTCGGCCGTTGCTGGCATTCAGGGTAAGGGTACCATTTTGTTTTTTTGAAATCATCTCGGAAGACGCCTGTCCGGATAATTTACAGGTAAATGAATAGGGTCCCTCAATAATATTTTTATTATTAAGCAGACATGAGAGCATCTCTGAGAGATCCTGATTCTCCACGGACCGGATCGTAAAATCAGTAATTCTCCGGTTAACCTGGCTGTCATGAACCAATTCCACACTACCTTTGGCTGCAAGATTACATATGCTGGCCTGGAGAATTTGAATTATGGTTTTATCTTTCTTAAAATCAATCTGGATATCAATATTTGAAAATTCTTGTTTTTTATAGCTCAGGAGTCCAGTGTTCACGTATAATATTTTGTGAGCAAAAAGAGTCTGATTTAGTGGATAATTTTTTTGTTTCTCAGTTGTCAGTAATGAATCAAGATTAATTTTATCTGTAACAACGTGGAGGTTAGAGTCTTTGTCGGTGAAAATTTTTAACGGCTCTCCTGCCGTAAAAGAGACAACAAGACTGTGTAAAAAAGAGTTTTTGATTAATAATTTTTCAAGGGTTTTGGTATTTAACAATCCTTCAAACTTTAGCAAGGGTTTGGAAGAATTTTTGTTAAACATTACCATGGCATCAGATCGATCTTCGTCTTTGAGGATCAAAAGTCTGGGATATAAATCTGTCATTTTCTTTCCCGTCAGATCAAAGAAAAGCTGAGGACCTGATGGAAATGAGACCTTGCCTTGCAATAGGGCCTCGTCCCTATTCGTTTTAAAATCTGTCTCAAAAATTTTGACGGGGAGGCTGATGCTGGACAAATTTTTTAAATCAATGGCATGGGAAAGCCAGGATAAGTCTTCGATCCGGGCTTTGACCCCTTGAGCCTGAGTCATTTGATCGGTTACATGGAAACGGCCGGAAAGCGATTTTATCTCTTCTTTGTCTATATCTTGGTTTTGGGCAAACCCTATATTGATATCCTTGCCGGAACCGTTAATATCAAACTCCCATTTTCCCGGCGTAAAAATGGGTCCCTCCAACCTGATCTTATCAATAAAAAGTTGACCATTCATATTTTTGACCGGTGATATCAACTCCATGACCTGGTCATGGGATTTGAGCCAGGATAATATTTCATTCAAATTAAGACTGGCAGGAGTTGCGTTTACATCAAAAGTGGGGGATTGGCTAAAATCTATAACTGCGTTCAGATTTTTAACAAAGCTACTACTCAGGGAGCCGGAAAAATCTTTCAGAATGACCTTGTCAGTTACATAGGAAAATTGCCCCTGGGTGATGGTAATAGGCAGCGGGATACGGTCATAAAAACCTTTAATTGATATATTTTGGGCCGTTACCTGGACAAAAAGCTCTTTTTGCATACTTTCCATTCCAAGTTTAAGAACCGCATCTGCCTGGCCACTAATTTTACCAACCCTGGCAAGTTCTTTGGACAATATTGTGTCAGGTAAAAGAGAAATTAATGTTCGGGGTAGGGTAGAGAGATCTGAATGAAGATTAAATTCACCCTTGAACGGAATATCTTTATAATTGATTAGGTCAATGTCAAGCCATCCTTCCTTGATGACGGTGGTACTGACCTGTCCCTTGCGGGCCTTGATATGAAGTATCCCTTTTTTGAGAACAGCATCTCCGGAAACTTTTTTGGCAATCAATGGTGTTTCCGGTATTTTGACGAGGCTGTTTTCAGCAGACCCGGTCAAAAAAAGATTTTTACCGTCAAACAGGTTGGCAAGGGTATTGCTTTCAAACCCAACCATTAATTCCCTGGCAGTCCCATCCCTTAAAATATCAAACAATTTATTTGCCACCTGGTTCGAAGCGATAAGATTTAAACACACCTTTCTTGCCTGGGCAATATCAATATCATTTCCGGTAAAGATGATACCAGTTTTACCCGCTTTTTTGTCCGTTTTTTTCGTATCGGTAAAATTGATGCCCACCTTTGCCTGGGGATAGGAAAATACTACAGGTTTGAGCTGGACAGATAAATATTCCTCTGAAAAAGTAAATTCAAAATCCAAAAAATCAGCTGCCAATGGTGTATCAAGGATTTGTTTTGCAAAAACACGGGGGGTCTTAATCCGTAAAGTCCCGGTTAAAAATCCTGCCTCATCAAGTGTAGTGGACACGCTGATTTCATCTGATTCAATGGCATTAATATCAAACTCTTGCAGATAGGAATTTTCAGGAAATTGATCTTTCCGGACATTCAATCCATGGATCTTTGCAGCCATGGCAAAGGTTTGATTCTTGTTTGACACGAAAAATGATCCGTCCATGGATTCAAAATAATCGGCCTTGACATTCTTGATTAACAGTTCAAGGGTATCCTGGCTGTCGGGAAAAAGAGCAAATAGTTCCTGAATTTCCTGTTTGGGAAGCTTTAAATGAAAGGTCTGACTTGGATCGACATAATCCGGTTCTGTTTGATTCTGCAGGTTTGATGGGGGGGTATATATGATGTGGGGCGTTTCAACCACGATCTTTGAAACGGCCAATTTGCCTTTTAAGAGTTCAATGGTATTGATATCAATATTAACAGCCCCGATATCCAGTTGAAGCATCTGTCCAAAGGAAAGTTCTGCTTGTTTAAAACGGAGGCCTGGTTTGGGGAAAAATAAAAAGTCAATTTTTTCCTGGTCAATTTTAACCCCTGTTTTTTGTTCTATAAGGGAAGAAAATTTATTTTTAACAATGGATAAATTAATGAGCTGATTAAGGATAAAAGCAGACAGCAACACCAGGAAAACAATCAGTGCCATTGAATATAGTACGGCTCTTTTAATTGATTGTTTGGACACAGGTGAACTCTCTTATCAACCCAATGGGAACCCGCCGGTAAAAGACTGTTTTTTACCGGCGGAGAAGTGGATGGATTATTCGGTACGACTTGTGATTTCAACAATATGAAATCCAAAGTCAGTTTTCACAGGACCATGGGGAGTGCCAACGGCCTCGTTGAAGACAACCGTATCAAATTCTGGAACCATCTGGCCTGGTCCGAATTCCCCCAGGTCTCCTCCACGGCTGCCTGAAGGGCATTTTGAATTCTGTTTTGCAAGTTCAGTGAAATCTTCACCATTGGTGATTTTTTCAATCAATTCCTTACACAGTTCTTCATTGTCAACAAGTATATGTCTTGCACTGGCTTTTGTCATAATCGATCTCCTATTCTTGGTTATTTTATTGTTCATAAATATAATTATCCGGTTTTTTTTACCAGCCGTATCCAAGTTTTGCAGCGATACTGATAAAGTCTACCATCACATAATGGGTTTGTTCCATCATGATTTCTTTAGGGTTTTTAAGCTTTATGCTGTCATCATCCAGGGATTCAACCGATTTTTTTCCAAGGGCCACCCTGTATTCATTTTCATTTTCAAGTTCCTGACGGGTATATACATCGAGCTTTTCCCTACGCTTGGCAAGGTTTAAAGACAGGGTTTCCTGGGTATTGAGGTGATTGGTCAGGCCAATTCGCTTCATGAGATAAATCATACCGGGGTCATGCTGGGCTCTTTCCTGGTATTTTTCTAAAAGAGTTGCATACACAGGTTCCAGGGATCTATATGCATTATAACTGGTTTTTAAGATTGTATCCCAGGGCAGGGCACCGTCAAGAGAACTTTCTCCGGTATGTTTAATTTTATAAATCTGGGGATATTTTAAGTCCGGTACAACCCCTCGGTTCTGGGTACTTTCCCCGGAAACCCGGTAAAATTTGGCACTGGTTAGTTTTAATTTGCCCTTGCCTAGGGGTTTTAGTTCCTGGACAGTACCTTTGCCAAAGCTTTTTGTACCTACGATGATTCCCCGATTATAATCCTTGATGGCACCGGCAAAAATTTCCGATGCCGAGGCACTCATCCGGTTGATCAAAACGAGCAGGGGACCTGTATATTCAATGGAGGGGTCTTCATCATAGAGACGGGTAATCCTGTGCTTTGTCTTAATTTGGACAGTGGGTCCGTCTTTAAGAAACAAACCCGTCAGATCATTGGATTCTTTTAGGGATCCGCCGCCATTGTCCCTTAGATCCACAATTATGCCGTCAACTTTTTCTTTATTGAGTTCAAACAAAATCTTTTGGACATCTTTTGTGGTACTCTTATAGTCTTTTTCCCCCCGGTGATAGGCGGCAAAATCTATATAAAAATTGGGTATCTCAATAATACCTATTTTAAAATTTTTATTGCCCTGGGTAATGGTAACAACCTTCTTTTTAGCAGATTGTTCTTCCAGTTTTACCTTGTCGCGTTTAATACTGATGGTTGTAGTGGAATCGGTCTTGTTTGCCGGAATAATCTTTAACCGGACATAGGTGTTTTTAGGTCCCCTGATAAGCTTTACCACATCATCAATGCGTTCACCTATGGTATCTTTGAGTTCCCCGTCTTTTCCCTGTCCCACACCAATGATCTTATCCCCTGGCATGAGCAGATGTGATTTGTCAGCAGGCCCCTTTGGAATCAGCCTGACCACCTTCGTATACTCATACTCATTTTGGAGGACCGCACCAATGCCTTCAAGTGAGAGGCTCATGTGAATATCAAAATCTTCGGAAACCCGAGGGGCAAAATATTGAGTGTGGGGATCAAAGCTTGTGGTGACACTATTCATAAAAATTTGAAACACATCATTGGTATTGGTCTGGGAAAGTCTTTTTAGCCGGTTGGTATAAATTTTTTCAAGGGATTCAGATATTTTATCGTTTTCCTGATTATCCAGCTTCTTGGTGATGATATGGTTTTTTAACTCGTTTTTCCACAATGGATACAGATCTTCCGGCCTTTTTTGAAATGGTTGATCTTCACTGTCAATGAAGATCTTATCATCCGTATCAAAATCCATCTCACTCTCCCAGGTTTTGACAAGGGTTAGGAAGTATTCAAGCCGCAGGACCGCTCTTGACAGGTAGAGATTAAAGATATCATAGGCCGGGACAAGATTCCCCTTTTTAAGATCTCTGTCAAATCGATATTTATATTTTGAAATCGCTTTCATATCTTGCTGGGTCAGCAGTTGGCGGCCAGGGTCAAGGCTTTTAATATACCGGTCAAAGATATTGGCAGATATTACCTTGTCAAGTTTTTTCCCAAGATAGTGGTATTGTTCAAGGGCAGAAATAATTTTTATACACTGGTCCGAATAGGTTTTTAGGGGAACTATCTGACTAGTTTCTGCAAAACCGATCCCTATACTGAAAAAGGGAACAAGCAAAAAACTAAAGATAAACAGATAAATCAAAGAAACAATTTTACTGGTTTTTTTAGATGGTTTCATTAGTTGATTCAATGTCCTTTGGCGTTTCAAAACTGATTTTACCAATTTTTCCGGAACGAAGATCCCGGATCAATATTTCAGCGGCTTTTTGGTAATGGATACTTCCCCCTTTTTTTAAGCACCCCCGGGCCCTTCCGATCTGTTCAATTAAATCTGATTCATCCCTTGGGAGATCATGGAGGAAACCATATCTTTCAAGGAGAAGACCGGGATATTTTTTAAGCAAAAGACCTGCGGCAAAAAAACCAATCTCATGGTAATCCAGGGCTGTATCTGAAATAGCACCTGAAGCGGCAAGGGCAAAGGCCCTTTCTTTTGGTTCAATAACCGGCCAGAGAATACCGGGGGTATCATATATATCTATATTATTTTTAAGGCTGGTGCGCTGTTTGTGCCGGGTGATGGCGGGCACATTTCCGGTTTTTGCAATTTTTTTTCCGGCAAGGGTATTTAAAATGGTGGATTTTCCGGTATTGGGAATGCCCACCACCATGACCTTGGCTTTTCTTGCTCGATTCCGTGTTATGCGGGAAATGCAATAATTCAATGCTTTTTCAGCCTGACTCTTCTGGGTTCCGCTAACAGCAATAACAGGGACTTTTCTCTGATGTTCAAAATAGGAAAGCCACATGTCTGTTACTGCTGGATCTGCAAGGTCACTCTTGTTTAAAATTTTAATCCTTATGGTATCCTTGCATAAATTGTTGACCAGAGGGTTTTCACTGGCAACGGGAAGTCTTGCATCCAAAATTTCCAATACCGCATCCACCTTTGAAATGGAATCTTTCAGTAGCTTTTTTGTTTCCAGCATATGGCCTGGATACCATTGAATATTCACTGTTCTATTCTTTTTATCTCTTTTATTTGGTTAATTTCCTGCTGAAGCCGTTTGATTTTATTTCCATCATTTTCTTTTTGAAAAAAATAAAGATAAGAAAAAATCAAGGCAATGATACTGCTGCCGATAAAACCTGCAACCAAAATGCATACAATGCTTTCAAACAAGCCCATCTGGTTGATATATCCAACTGTCCATCCTGCAGCAAGGCTGAAAATAAAGATAATACCAAAAATAATATACATATGTTTTTTTACCGTTTTTTTAGGGGACTGATTCCAATCCATACTGGTTATGTTATCTAAGCATTTTAATCAACAAGGGGTGCAAATGCGAGTTGGCAGCTACAATTCCATTTTCCGGATAATTAAGGTTACCGGAAAAATCTGAAATCTTTCCCCCGGCCTCTTTCAGGATCAAGATACCGGCTGCGATGTCATAAATATTCAAATTCATTTCCCAGAATCCGTCAAGTTTTCCACAAGCCACATAACAAAGATCAATGGCAGCTGAACCATATCGCCGTATATCTCTGAGCTGGGGTACAATTTTATTAAAATGGACTAAGTTATTATTCTTTAGTCCGGCCCGAAGACAGGCAAAGCCGGTAGCCATAACCGCATCAATGATACTGTCTGTATTAGAGACATTTATGGGCAGATCATTTAAAAAAGCGCCTTTGCCTAGTTCTCCATGGAACAATTGTCGGAGAACCGGCGCATAAACAGCCCCTAAAATAATTTCTCCATCCTTTTTAAGGGCAATACTAACAGCATAAAAGGGTTGCCCATGGAAAAATGAGGTGGTTCCGTCTATGGGATCAATGATCCATAGAAACCGGCTGGATATGCCAGATCTACCAGTTTCTTCACCTAGAATATCATGTTCAGGATAAATTGCTTTAATTTCACGACTTAAAAATAATTCCACTTTTTTATCTGTTACGGTCACAAGATCTTTGGGGTTTTTAAATTCAAGATCTACAGAATTTAGATAGTTTTGCTCTTTTATACAGATTTCACCTGCACGGGTAATCAGGCTCTTTAAAAAGGATATCAATTCAGCACCATTGTTGTTGTTAAATAGGTCAAAGGGATTATTGCATATCAGAAACCATTTGGAAAGACAAAGCTTTTTAGGCACAGGCCGGTATACGGTAGATAAGGTACCAGGACAATAGAATAATCGATATTTACCCAATCTACAACCATGATTTACCATGGGGACAACTGGAAGTTGATTTGTTCTGATCTTTGATAAAAAATGTCCTGACATACCCGGCGTCATTGACTTTGACTGGTATTTTTGCCATGCTTGTATGACTTGTCACTTATATGGAAAATATATTGAAAATATCTGGGTACCCTATGAGAAAATTCAAGCTATTTATTTTTTCGGTAATTGTGCTCTTGTTGATTGTTCTTACACTTCCCGGGTGGTGCAAAGAGGTGGGGGATACCGAATCCCAAACCAAGGTTATCCCACCTTTGATGGACAGCATTCGATTTTCAGACGAGATAAAATTTTGTGGGGCCAAGATTCCACATGGGAACCCGGAAATCAGGCAGCGCCTCGAAAAGGAAGTCCTTTTAGCCGTCCATAACAGACCCCAGGTTATATTGTGGATGAAGAGATCTGCCCGATATTTTCCTCTTATTGAAAAAATTTTAAAACAGGAAGATTTGCCCCTGGATTTAAAATATGTTCCTGTTGTGGAAAGTGCCCTAAGACCCCACAGCGGTTCTTCAAAAGGGGCAATAGGGTATTGGCAGTTTTTGAAAAGCACAGGCAAGAGGTATGGATTAAGAATCGATGGTAATATTGATGACCGAAGGAATATTTTTAAGTCAACCAGGGCCGCCTGTGATTACCTTAAAGAATTAAGGGTAGAATTCGGATCTTACCTGCTTGCTCTTTCTGCCTATAATATGGGAGAATTTGGTTTGAATACAGAAATCGAAGCCCAGGAAAACCGGGACTTTTTTTCCCTTTACCTTCCCCTGGAAACCCAGCAGTATGTGTTTAAAATTATTGCTGTCAAAATGATACTGGAACACCCTGAAAAATATGGCTTTTTTTTGAAATCATCTGATCTTTATCCGGAGTTAAGCTTTTCAAAAATCAATTTTAATTTGAATACTGAAATCCCCATTGTACTAATTGCCCAGGCTGCCAAAATTCCCTTTAAAACCATCAAAGATATGAATCCTGAAATCAGGGGATATCACCTTGGTTCAGGGAAAATAACGCTATTGATTCCAGAGGGAAAAGAGGAAGGGTTTAAGGAAAGGTTTTCAAAATTGTATGGTGAAAGGGCCAAAAAATATAAAATAAAACTTCATGTGGTCAAGCCTGGTGAAAGTCTTACCCGCATAGCACAAAAATATAATATGCCCCTGGTTTCCCTGTTGCGGTTAAACAATTTTCCATTTAAAAAGATTATTCATCCGGGAGACAGGGTACTGGTGCGCTGACCTCTTAACTCGCCTCGTCGGGAACTTCTTTTTTAGGCTTTTGTTTTTTTTTAAAACAGGTTTTGTCTTCTCGGATAATGGCACATAATTTGGGGTTGTGTAGTTCTTTGCAGGTGGCATGGTTATATAACGGGCATTCAGGATGTTGTTTGGACATGTGTATTCCTTTTTAATTATCTACCCATGGGATAGTGGAAATATATCCTAATTTATTCAAGTTTTCAAGGCGTTTTCCATGAGAAAGCGGTCTGAGACGCAGAGGGAGGAAAGGCAAAAAAGAAATTCAATGAGTGTGGCAATAGATATCGGCTGATTGAGAAAATTGTCTATCACCCATGGCTTGTTGATTCTGAACCCGAAGGATTTCTTCCATATTTTCATCCATCCCCATTTTTTCGATGAGAGTGCCGATCAATTCGAAAATAGCTGCCGATTATTCTGGAGCCGGGGTATGATTTTTCCCGTCAAGGATAAGGATTTTTGAGCCATCATGACCAGGGCCCGTGCAGCTGAAAAATCAAGTGTTTGATTTAACAGCTGCACTTCAGTATGGAGCCGATTCTTGTTGTAGGGAAAGAGGATTGATGGGGGAGGCATTATTCCCCTACTGGGTCAGGGTTTCTTCTGATATGCTTTCTGACTTTATGTCGCCGGTATCAAGCTGGGGAACAGGTTTGGCATCCAAAGACTTCTTTTTTATTTGACTATTTTCCGTTTTATTTACAGAAGGAGATTGACCCGGGGTTGGCTGTTCCGATTTTGTCTCCAAAGCCTGAATCTTTTTTTCAAGGGACTGCTGAATTAGCTTAAAACGTTTGTCCAGTTCTTTACCTGAAATTCCTTCAAGGTCCATGCTTTTGAGTTTTTTATCAAGAAGACTGGTGGTTTTCCTAAGTTGTCCGATCTGTTCTTCATAGGCGGAAAGTTCCAATAGCCTGGCATCAAACTCTTCCTTAAAAAGGTTTATTTCTTCTTTGATTTGAGCTTCTTCTTCTTTTAACTGGATATTATTTTTTGTTATGGAAGCCAGCAATTTTACATTGATGGCTTCCATGGCAAGAAGATTTGATTTGCTTTGGCCGGCATTTTTCTTAATTTTTTTATCAAGGGCCGTCAAGGATGTTTTAATGGATGCCTTAATGGTTTTTTCGTCTGCTTTTGATACCGACATTTTGGCCACCTGATTTTCCAGGGCCTGCTCCTTTTTAGCCAGCACAGGTAATTGCTGATCCATGTTAAATTTGTTTTTGGCAATCCGAAGATCAAGGGCATTTAACTTTTCTTCAAGCTGCTGTGCAATTTTTTCAACCTGAAGCTTTTTGGTTACATCCACATCCACCACCCTCTCTTTTATATCCAGATAAGCAAATATTAGAACAGCAATGATCAGGCAGGGAATTATCACTGAAATGATGGTTATCCTATTGGATAGCTTTTCGATCTTCAGGGTATTAATCTCCTGGTGATAATCCGAAGATTCCAGGCTTTGAGTATCATCGGTATCCATAAGAGTTGACGGGTCATTTCTAAAGTCTCTCAGGTTCATGGAATCTATTGCGGATTTGTCCTGTTCGTTGTGTTCTATTCCCATTCAATGGTTCCCGGCGGTTTGGATGTTATATCAAGCACAACTCGGTTAATATTATCAACTTCATTGCTGATGCGATTGGATATTTTTCCCAATAGATCATGGGGTAATTTTGCCCAGTCAGCTGTCATTGCATCATTGCTGGTGACAGCACGGATGGCAATACAATTGCCAAAGGTCCTTTTATCCCCCATGACTCCTACGCTTTTTATGGGTAATAGTACGGCAAAGGACTGCCATAGCTTTCTGTAAAATCCGGCTGCCCGTATCTCTTCCAAGAGAATTGTATCTGCCCTTCGAAGGATATTCAGGCGTTCTTCGGTAATATTTCCCATGATCCTGATGGCGAGTCCCGGACCGGGAAAGGGCTGTCTCCAGATAAGATCTTCGTTGATACCCAGTTCCAAGCCGAGCTTACGCACCTCATCCTTAAAAAGAAGCTGCAATGGTTCAATCAGTTTCAGGTTCATTCTTTCAGGTAGGCCGCCCACATTATGGTGGGATTTGATAATAGAAGTGGGGCCTCCAAATGCAGATTTAGACTCAATGATATCAGGATATAGAGTTCCCTGGCCAAGAAATTGTGCGCCATCAATTTTTTTGGCCTCTGCATCAAAGACCTCAATAAAGAGGTTGCCGATTATTTTACGTTTTGTTTCCGGATCGGTAACATCTTTTAAGGCAGTTAGAAACATCTGTTTTGCATCCACAAATTTGATGTTCATATCCAGGTGAGTGGTGAGGCTTTCTTCAAGATTTTTTCGTTCATTTTGCCTTAGCAGGCCGTTATCCACAAATATGCAATAGAGGTTTTTTCCAATGGCTTTGTGAATAAGGGTGGCGGCAACCGATGAATCCACACCGCCGGAAAGTCCCATGATCACTTTTTTATCTCCCACGGCATCCTTTATCTGGGCAATGGCTCCATCGGAAAATGATTTCATAGTCCAATTTTTCTCACATCCGCACACATCAAATAAAAAGTGTTTGATCATCAATGATCCATTGACAGAATGTTCAACTTCCGGATGAAGCTGAAGTCCGTAAAACTTTTTATCATGGTTCGCAATGGCTGCAACCTTGGTGTTCTCAGTGGAGGCAGTTACCACAAAGCCCTTGGGCAGTTCCTTGGCGGAATCTCCGTGGCTCATCCAGCACTGGAACTGATTATCCATATCAGTAAAAAGCGGTTTTTTTTCTTTAACGATTAATTGTGCAAACCCATATTCGCGTTTTTCAGCCCGTTTTATGGAACCGCCCAGGGCGTGGACCATGAAGTGCATTCCGTAACAGATACCCAGCACAGGGATGCCCAGGTCAAAAATAGACTTGTCGATGGAGGGACTGTCTTTTTCATATATGGAGGAGGGACCACCTGAAAGAATAATGCCCACAGGATTCATTTTCCTGATTTTTTCAATGGAAATATCAGTAGGTTCAACCTGACAATAAACCCCGTTTTCCCTGACACGCCTGGCAATCAGCTGATTAAACTGCGACCCGAAATCAATAACAATTATCATAACTTATATCCTAAATGATTTTTATGTTTCAAATCCTAATATTTCCTATAATATGGATAAAAAAGCAAGTTGTTTTTATCATGATCTTGCCAATATACCGTTATTGTGATTTATTAGGGTTATCCCTAAGATTTTGTAAATGATTATGTTAAACAAATTATATTATACCAGGAGCAATAGATGTACTTAGCCAGCGATTTAAGAAAAGGCCTAAAATTTGAAATTGATGGAGATCCCTATGTTATAGTTGGGTTTGAGTTTAAAAAACCAGGTAAGGGGCAGTCCCTTTATAAATGCAAACTCAAAAATATGATCACGGGCAACCTTTTTGAACGTACCTACAGGTCCGGCGACAAATTTGAGAAAGCAGATTTGGAAGAGCAGGAAATGGAATACCTGTATTCAGACAAGGACGCCTATTGTTTTATGAACACCTCAAACTATGAACAGATTTTTTTAACCAAGGAACAATTAGGGGAT
>PIVS01000512.1 GCA_003353855.1 Desulfobacteraceae bacterium | reverse complement strand
CAGATGAAACTTAAATTTGATTTTATAACGTTAATATTAGCAGTGATTTTTTTTGGCGTGACGGTCATGGGGTGTGCCACCGGGGGAAATCAGGATAGATCGGCCCTTGATCTTCCACCGGGAACGAGTATCGAACCGGCACTTCAGCCTGATTATACCGCTGGCCGGGGGGAAGAAGGCTCTTTGTGGAGCAATAACAAACGTTCCATGTTTGAGGATACCAAGGCCAATTATGTGGGGGACACCGTAATTGTGGATATTGTGGAAAATTCCACATCAAAGATGGGTGTCAACACCGAGACCGCGAGAAAATCAGGTATGACTGTGGGGGTTCCCACCGTGAATATTCTGGGGTATGAAACCAATCTGGGGGGAGCCGGTACCACAAATCTTCTTAGTACGGATTTTTCAAATACATTTACCGGGGAAGCGGAAAGTGACAGAAGCGGTCAGGTGACTGCCTCCATTGCAGCCCGGGTGACAGAAGTGCTTCCCAATGGTAATTTAAGCCTCTTTGGCAGGCGGGCAATGAAGGTGGATAACGAGGTCCAGTATATTGTTGTTTCCGGGATTATCAGGCCCCAGGATATTTCCGCCACCAATAGGGTTGAGTCCACCTATCTTGCAGATTCCCGCATAGAGTATTATGGCAAGGGTGCCCTTGCAGATAAGCAGAATCCCGGATGGGGGACCAGGCTCATTGACAATATATGGCCCTGGTAAAAAGGAGAAATCCCATGGTAGTCAGAATTGAAAGTTTGAAAAGAATGGTCCCATCCTTTATTTTGTCCCTTATTCTCCTGATAGGTCTTGTTTTTCCCGGCATTGCAGGGGGGGCCAGAATAAAGGACCTTGCCGCCATTAGAGGTATCCGTTCGAACCAGCTGACCGGGTACGGACTGGTGGTGGGGTTGAACGGAACCGGTGATAAGAACAATGTGCTTTTTACCCGCCAGGCCATGATAAATATGCTGGACAGGATGAATATTGATAACTCAACCAGGGATATCAAGGTCAAAAACGTCGCATCGGTCATGGTAACGGCTGATATTCCCCCTTTTGCCAGAATCGGGGATAAAATGGATGTGACCGTATCCTCCCTGGGGGATGCCAAGAGTCTTAAGGGCGGCACCCTGTTGATGACCCCTTTAAAAGGAGTTAACGGCAGTGTTTACGGGCTGGCCCAGGGGGCGGTAAGCCTTGCCATCCCAAGCGGCGCCAATGACAGGGACAGCCACCTTCTCGTGGGAAGGGTGGTCAACGGGGCCTCCGTTGAACAGGAGATTCCCTTTAAACTGAATGGGAAAAAAAGTTTGATCCTCTCCCTGTTCAGGCAGGATTTTACCACTGCCAAACGTATGGCAGACACAATCAATGCTTCCATCGGCGAGGGCAGTGCTAAAATAATTGATGCCAGTGCCCTGGAGTTGAAAGTGCCCGATAGCATGTGGGAAAAGAATGTGGCCGAATTTATCGCCGATATTGAAACCCTGTCAGTAATACCAGATACCATTGCCAGGGTGATCATAAATGAGAAAACCGGTACCGTGGTCATTGGCAATGATGTCACCATCTCAGGCGTTGCCGTTGCCCATGGAGATCTGTCCGTGACCATTGATGCAACCCCTGGAAACAAAAAAGAAGAGAGTGTCATGAACCTTTTGGGTACATCAACCATTGGGGAACTTGTCAGAGGGCTGAATTCTTTGGGGGTAAAACCCCGGGATCTGATCAGTATTTTAGAAAGCATAAAGGCAGCGGGAGCGCTTCAGGCCCAATTGATTATAATGTAAAAAAAGGAAATAATCATGGATATTGATTTGATCAATCAGAACCTTGCAAAGACAGGTTTGAATAGGCTGGGAAATAATCAAGCCTCTATTTCCAAAGACAAAGAACTCAAAGAGGCATGTGCCGGATTTGAAGCCATATTTTTAAATACCATGGTAACATCCATGCGGGGAACATTGACGGGAGATGCTCTTTTTAATGAATCCAATGAAATGGATATTTATCAATCGATGTACGATCAGGCCCTTGTGGATGAGGTGTCAGAAAACGGCAGCAGCACCGGCATCAAAGAATTTTTGTATGAGCAATTAAAAGACTCCATATAATATCTTCCCCCCTTCGGTTATATCGTTTTATTCCATTTAAAGATCCTATATTAATATCCCGGGGCTTTCTCCTGTTTTGGCAATTATGGTTCCATGGCATAAATGTTGCTTTTATATACAATAACAGAGCAAATAATCGGCAAGAGGGGAAAAAATTGCCTCTTTTGAAAAATTGTTTTTTAAAATTAAAAAAAACAATGGCAGATACCGATACCATCTAAAGGAGAGCAAATATGGAAAAATTTATTCACAAATTAGAAAATTTGTTTCAAAAAAAGCTTTCATTATATAAAACGCTTAAAGAAGTTTTTGAACAGGAAAGAAAATATATTGTTGATATGGATGTTGATTCCCTGTGGAAAATAACAGAGAGGAAAAAACAGCTTGCCCTGGAAATAGAGCAGATAAGAGAGGAGCTCCTTTCTATTCTTCAAGAGAAAAAAGTCCCCTTGAATAAGGGAAAAAACGGTTTTAGTTTACTCCAAAGTATCAATCGTCTGCCCTTTTCTGGAAAACTAAAATCAGACCTGAAAAAAGTGAAAGTCCAATTGGATATCACCAAGGAGGAACTGGCAGTTCTGGCATTGGAAAATAAGCGATATATCAATGAATACCTCGCAGTGATTAATGGTATTTTTGGAACGATTACAGAATCAGAAAACAGTGAGTCCTATACCAAGGCTGGGATGGCATCAAAGGGGAACAATAAGAAACATCTCATAAGGGCACAGGTGTAAAGATGTCAGGTCTCTCTTCCACCCTCAGCATTGCCAGGCTGGCAATAGCTGCCCAGCAATACGGACTGGCTGTCACCGGACAGAATATTGCCAATGTAAATAATCCGGATTATAGTTTGCAGAATGCCGAACAGATGAGCATGAAGCCCTCTCGCTATGCAGGCCTTCTTTTTGGTACCGGTGTCAATACTAGCCAGATTGAGCAGAGTGTCAATTATTTTCTTGAAACCAGACTGACCGATGAAAAAAGCACCCAGGCAGCCTTTGAGGAAGCTGAAGCCTATATGAACATCCTTGAAGGGTATTTTGACGAAAACTCCGAAGCAAGTATCTCAAGTTCAATGATAGAGCTTTGGAACTCCTTTCATGATCTTTCCGATAATCCCCTTGGTTCTTCGGAAAGGGTAGCCGTATATGAAAGCGGTGCAAATCTTGCGGCCCGCCTGAATAAGGCAAACAACGATATCAGTAACATGATGACAGATGTGGGCGGGGAGATTCAAGTTGCCCTTGGGCAGATCAATTCCTATACAAGCCAGATAGCTGCTTTGAATGTCCAGATAACCGGTCTTGAGGCCAGCAATCCGGCAAATGATTTGAGGGACCAGAGAAATGCACTTTTGGACGACCTTGGAACCCTCATTGATATAGATACATTTGAGCAGCCCAACGGATCTCTTATTGTAAATACGACCAACGGCTTAACCCTGGTCAATGGAGTTGATAATTATGAACTTTCCGAGAGCAATGATCGTATCATGTGGGAGGGTTCATATGGG
>PIVS01000511.1 GCA_003353855.1 Desulfobacteraceae bacterium | reverse complement strand
GTGGACTTGCCATGGTCAATGTGGGCAATAATACTAAAATTTCTAATATTTTTTTTATCTAACTTCAATTGGACTCCGCACTTAAGAGTTGACAAATATCATCTATCTAGCTAAATTTTATTTTTATACTTTTATCAAGTGAGGCCAAAAGTGTCAAGATCAGGTCTTCTAGTAGTGTAATCATTTCCAGGAGAAAAAACCCATGACATACTCTATTTTGATTGTGGATGATGATATTGCCATCAAGGAATCGGTTGAAGAATATCTAAAAATACTCTCCTATGATGTTAAAAGTGCACTCAATGCCAAGGAAGCATTGACCATTTTAGAAAACTTTGATGCAGATATGGTACTCACAGATATCATGATGCAGGGCATGGACGGACTTGAACTGACCAAAAGAATCAAGGCAAAATTCGACATTGATGTTATGGTGATGACCGGTTACAGCGCCGACTATTCCTATGAAGAAGCGGTCCAGGCCGGGGCCAGTGATTTTATTTTCAAGCCCTTTCGGTTTGAAGAGCTGGATCTTAGAATCAAACGGGTGTTACGGGAGTCTGAATTTAAAAAAGAACGTGCCCTCCTGCTCAAGGAGATGCAACAGCTTGCCATCACCGACGGCCTGACCAAGCTTTATAACTCCCGGCAGTTTTTCTACCATATAAAACAGGAAATCAAGCGCTATGACCGATATTCCAGATCATTATCCCTGTTGATCCTGGACATTGATTTTTTCAAAGACTACAATGATACCTGGGGCCACCTTGAAGGGGACAAGGTATTAATGCACATTGGCCGTATCATCAGCTCATGCATGCGTTCCATGGATACAGCCTATCGCTATGGCGGAGAAGAATTTGCCATCCTTCTGCCTGAAACCGGTCTTAAAAAAGCCTGCGTTGTGGGGGCCAGAATAAAAGATAATATTGCCTCTGAAATATTCAGGCCGGAAAAGGACAAAACCCAATCGGTGACGGTGAGCATCGGGGCCTGTGAACTTGTGGAAGGGGAAGATTTCACCTCCTTTATCAAGCGCACGGACAAGGCCATGTACAAATCCAAGGAAACCGGGCGGAATAAACTGACCTATTCCTGAATCCCCCCCTTTTTTTTATTTAATCGGGCTATGACCTGGTCTATACCGGATTAATCCGCATGCTCAGATCAACGGCCCGGGCCTGGTGGGTCAAGGCGCCGCAGGAAACGACATCCACCCCCGTGGCGGCAATGGCATTCAGGGTGGACAGATCAACATTGCCCGATGCTTCCACAATTGCCCTGCCCTTTATATAGTCCACGGCTTCTACCATGGACTCGGTGTCCATATTGTCCAGCATGATCACCTCTGCTTTGGCGGCAATGGCCTGTTTAACCTCATCCATATTGGAAACCTCCACCTCGATTTTCATCAAATGGGAAGTTCTGGCCCGTACGGCCTGGACGGCTTTTTCAATCCCTCCTGCAACAGCAATATGATTATCCTTAATTAAAATACCATCGTAGAGGGAGTAACGGTGATTGTATCCACCTCCGGCTCGCACCGCATCCTTTTCAAGACTCCGGAAACCAGGCGTTGTCTTTCTCGTATCAGTAAGGCGGACCCCCGGATTATCAAGGGTTTCAACAAAGGTTCTGGTCAGGGTGGCAATGCCCGAGAGCCGCTGCAAAAAATTCAAAGCCACCCGCTCCCCCTTGAGCAGACACAACAGGTCCCCCTCAGCCTCAAACAGAATTTCACCCCTTTGAACAACATCCCCGTCAGCAAAAGCACTGGTACAGACAATGGATAGGTCAAGCAGGTTAAAAACCTTTATGGCCACGCCTATCCCGGCGACAACCAGGGATTCTTTGGCAATAATCACCCCTTTCCCCCTGCGGGGAAAGGGCAAAATACTCTCGGTGGTTATATCCCCCAGACCCGAATCTTCAAACAAGGCCAATTGGATAATCTGTTCTGTCATGTCCATGGTTATCACTTCATTTCTTTGATTCGTTCCAGGTTTGCCACAAGTTTTTCATTTTTTTCTTCAAGACCTGCATGCTGGGTTTTTACTTTTACAATAACCTCTTCCGGTGCTTTATCCAGAAAGCTTTCATTGTTCAGGCGTTTTTGAACCCCCAGCAATTCCTTTGTATTCTTTTCCAGCTCTTTTTCCAGCCTCTTGATTTCCTTTTCAAAATCAATCACCCCTTCAAGGGACACAAAACAGGTGGTATTGCCTGTTACAGATGTGGCGCAGGAAGAAGGAATACTTTCTGCATCACTGAAATAAAAGCTTTCCAGGGTGGCAAGATTGACAATCACGGATTTATTTTCCGCAATGATAATCTTTTCTTTTTTATCTTCCGTATGGGCCAGCACCTTAATTTTCATGGAGGGCTGGATATTCATTTCACTCCGGATATTCCGGATATCCGAAATAAGCCCGAAAACAAAGTTCATCTCCTTTTCAATGACCTCATTTCGAGTAGTTTCATAGGAGGTTTCATCATGGGGAAAAGAAGCTTTCATAATGGACCCGCTGGTAGCTGGCAAAATATTGTAAATCTCTTCGGTCACAAAGGGCATGAAAGGATGCATCATCACCAAAATATCTTCGAGAACCTTTGACAATACTGCCCTGGCAGTATCCCGCCGCTGAGCCCCCTCTTTTTCGTAGAGGGCGGGCTTAGCCGTTTCAATAAACCAGTCACAAAATTCATGCCATACAAACTGGTATGCGGCGGAAGCAGCCTCATTGAATTTATAGGTTTCAATACCCTGTTTCACAGCAAGGGCAGTGGCGGCAGATCGGGAGAGTATCCATTTTTCAGGCAAAGTAAGTTTTTCAGAATCAATGACACTGTCTTTTTGGGTAATATGCATCAGGGCAAACCGGGAGGCGTTCCAAAGTTTGTTTACAAAATGCCGGTATCCTTCCACCCTGTCCACAGACATCTTCACATCCCTGCCCTGGGCAGCAAAAGCCGCAAGGGTGAATCTAAAGGCATCGGCCCCGTACTCATCAATTATCTTCAGAGGATCAATGACATTTCCCTTGGACTTGCTCATTTTCTTTCCGTGTTCATCTCTGACCAGGGCATGGATATAGACATCGTCAAAGGGAATTTCCTCTTCCATAAAATGAATGCCCATCATCATCATCCTGGCCACCCAGAAAAAGAGGATATCAAAACCTGTCACCAGAACATTGGTGGGATAAAATGTTTTTAAAAGGTCTGTATTTTCGGGCCATCCCATGGTTGAAAAAGGCCAGAGGGCACTGGAAAACCAGGTATCTAAGACATCGGTTTCCTGGAGGATTTCCTTTGAGCCGCAGGTGGGACAGGCCGTTGGATCTGTTTCTTCCACAATGACTGCTTTACAGCCGGAACACTTCCACACCGGGATTCTATGCCCCCACCAAATCTGGCGGGAAATACACCAGTCCCGGATATTGTCCATCCAGTCAAAATAGGTTTTGGTCCAAATCTCAGGAATAATTTTGGTCCGGCCGCTGCGAACCGCTTCCGAAGCTTTTTCCGCCAGTGGGGCAACCTTTACAAACCATTGTTTTGAAATGGAGGGCTCCACATCGGTGTGACACCTATAGCAATTGCCCACACTGTGTTTTATGGGCTCCTTTTTTTC
>PIVS01000510.1 GCA_003353855.1 Desulfobacteraceae bacterium | reverse complement strand
ACCAGGATATCCCGGATGCCGCAATCTTGAAACAGGCCGATCACCACCTCCAGCATGGTGAGTTCCCCGAATTTGAGCAATGGTTTGAATTGGTGCATGCGGGAGGAAAGCCCAGCCGACGGTATCACGGCGGACAGGGGCAAAGCCTGGGCCCGCTGGGCTCGGGTCATTGGTTTTGGGCCCTGACTTGGATGATTTCACCGATGATGCTTACGGCAATTTCCGCCGGGGTTTCTGAATTAATTTTAAGCCCGATGGGGGAATACACCTGGTCCAGGGAGTTCTTTGTTACCCCTTTTTCCCCTAGGTTGGCATAGACCTGGTTTCGTTTTCTGCGGCTGCCGATCATGCCAATGTAGGCGGCCTGAGTTTTAAGGGCCTGCTCAAGAACAGTCTGGTCGTGGAGATGCCCCCGGGTGAGGATGACAATATAGGAATTTTTGTCAATGACCAGTTTTTTATTGATCAATTGGTGAAAAGCCATGTCAAATTGGTTTGTCACATGGACGGCATGGGCATGTTTAAATCGTTTCTCATTGGCAAATTCAGCCCTGTCATCCACCACAATGGTGCGAAAATCTGTTAAATGGGCCATCTTTGCCAGCTGGAGTCCCACGTGTCCTGCACCAAAGATGAAAAGGGTGTCATTGGTTTGGCTGGGTTCAATGATAAATTCTTCCAGGTTGTGGTTTTGTATCACCGGTGCTGTGCCGGAAAACTGGTTGTCGCCGGTGGCATCAAAGAGTGCCTTGGGAACCAGATTGGGTCCGACGACGGTTCCATCAGGCAGAACCAGGCATTTTTGGGTGGTAAAGGTTTCCCTGGAAAACCCCTGTATTTTTGAAACCAATACGGCTTTTTTCCCCTCTTTTTCAAGGGATGCCATTGTTTCAAACACCTGGGTCAGGGCGGGAGATGGTTGCGGACCAAAGGTTTCGATCCACAGGGTGAGATTCCCGCCGCAGACCATGTCCAGCCCGTCTTTCAAGTCCTGGTTCAGGATGAATTCCTTGATCTGACACTGGGGGAGGGAGATCATATCAAGGCAGGTCTCAATGACCCGGGCTTCCACCAGGCCGCCGCCAACGGTTCCGTACAATTGCCCGTCGGAAAGGACCACCATTTTGCTGCCAGAGGTTCTGGGGGTGGAGCCATGGCTTTTGATAATGGTGGCCAGGGCAAAAGGGGTTCCCTGGTTTAAACAATTGAGTATATTCTGGGTGAGTGATTCCATGGATTCTTTTATAAAAATTGGTTATTTTCCAAAGCTGCAGGAGGGAAATCGACACTCGCGGCAAGAGGCGCAGAATCCGCCATGGCCCATTGTTACCATATCCTGTTTACTAACCTTTTCTCCGGCAAGGATTTTTGGCAGAATCAGGTCAAAAATGGAAGCCCTGTGGTACATGACACAACCGGGAAGGCCCATCACGGGTACATCCCCAATATAGGCCAGCATGAACATGGCACCGGGTAGAACCGGGGCACCATAGGAGACAATTTCGCCCCCAGCCTCCCGGATGGCAGCCGGGGTTAAATCATCAGGGTCCACGGACATGCCGCCTGTTACAGCGATCATCTGGGCTCCCTCCTCCAATAACGTTCCTATGGCAGATACGGTCATACAAATTTCATCGGAGACGATAATTTTTTTTGTGATACAACTGCCAAGGGCTTCAAACTTATCCTGAACCACCGGCCCAAACCCATCCCTGATCCGGCCGCTGAAGACTTCCGATCCGGTTATTACCAGCCCCACATCCAGCTTGGCAAGTGGTTTTACCTCAATGATGGGAAAGTATTTTTTGCAGATTTTTTCTGCTTCGATGATATTGTTTTTATCAATGGACAGGGGGATGATCCGGGTGCCGGCAAGTTCCTGGCCTTTTTCCACCACCTGGTCCGTATGCAGGGTGGCAAATATGACATCCTGGACCGAATTTAATTCTTCAAGGGCTGCCACATTGATTTTCAGCAGGCCAAGACTGGTGGCCGTAAACCCAACCTTGCCTTCTTTGGGGGCGGAAATCTCAAGCCCTTTGCCCATGGCTGCCCGGGCAATACCCAGGGCGGCATCGTTTTCATGGACCTCTCCGTTGAGGCCGGAAACATAGATATTTTGTTTGCCAAGATCCAGCAGTTTTTCAACATCTGCCTGGGTAATGATATGGCCTTTTTTAAAGGTAGGCCCCTTGAACAGGTGCGGTACGATTTCGGTGATGTCATGGAGAAGGACTTTGCCCACGGCGTCTTGAACAGGCATTGCCTTTACTTTTTCTTTTTCATAGTATTTCATATCATTACCCTCCGAGATTGGGATTGATAAACTCGATCATATCGTTTTCCATGACCATGCAGGTGTCATAATTTTTAGGATAAATATACCTGCTGTTTTGTTCCACAATCAGGTGGGGATCTCCTTCATCAAAAAATTTAATAAGTTTGCTGATATTCAGGCCCTGGGGGATGGTCTCCTTCAAGCCGTTAAGTTGGATAATCATCGGGCTCCTCATTCTTGCTTGACGGGACTGCAGGCCTTGCAGTCCGGGTTCGGTGTCAATTCGGCTGTGGTAATTCTCATATCCAGTCCGGAAATGCGGACCAGCCGGTTTGTCAATGGAGTGCCTATTGTTAACAATAATTTGATTGCTTCCATGGCCTGCATGGAGGCGATCATACCGGCGGTTGCCCCCAGGATACCATTATCCGGGGTTGGTGTGCCAGGTTTTAATGTGTCAGGTTTAAAAATATTGGGATCTTGAATAATACATTCAAAACAGGGAGATGATCCCGGCACAAAACTCGAGATCATTCCGTCAAATCCTTTGACGCCGCCAAAAACCAGGGGCAGGCTCCGGCGCAATGAGGCGCGGTTAAGCACCTGCCGGGCCGGGTAATTATCACATCCATCCACGATGAGGTCTACTCCTTTCAAAAGATCATCAATGCTCCCATGATCTATCTTTACCTGGGCTTCGGTGATGCTAATGGCAGAGTTGAGCTGGCCCAGGCGTCGGGAAGCCGAGGCCACCTTGGGTTTTCCCAGACTGGCCTCGGAATGAAGGAGCTGGCGGTTCAGATTGGAAAGTTCCACATGGTCGTGGTCTGCAATGATTAAATGGCCCACACCGGCGGCTGCTAGATACAAGGATGACAGGGAGCCTAACCCCCCGGCCCCGGCAATCAGAACCCTTGACCTGGCAAGTTTTGCCTGCCCAGGGGGGCCGATTTCCGGTAACTTGATCTGGCGGGTATAACGCCCGCTATCCAAAAGTGCCATTTGCTCAGAGTTCCTATTCTATGGTTCTATTTTGCCGTCCTATTTAGCCATTCTGGCCTTATAATCCTGGATGGCATGGAATACCCGTTCCGGGTTCATTGGAAGTTCATTGAGCCTGACGCCTGCAGCATTGTAAACCGCATTGAGGATGGCGGGTATGGTCGGCATGATGGCGCCTTCCCCCACTTCCTTGGCGCCGTAAGGGCCATTGGGTTCATCGCTTTCCACCACAATTGTACTGACCCGGGGCATGTCCATGGAGGTGACAATCTTGTATTCGGCAAGGTCAGCGTTGAGTACCTGGCCCTTGTCATTAAAGATCACCTCTTCATGCATGGCTTCCCCGATTCCCATGG
>PIVS01001041.1 GCA_003353855.1 Desulfobacteraceae bacterium | reverse complement strand
TGCAGAAAGGCATGAAATATAAGCCCATCACAATCCCGATGGACGATGCCCAGTTTTTAAAAACACGACAACACCAAGACCTTGACATCTGCGGAATGTATAAAGTGCCGCCCCATAAGGTAGCTATTCATGGTGCAAATTCAAATAATAATAATCTTGAGCAGGAAAACGGGTCATATGTGAGTCAGTGCTTGAGGCCGTGGTTTGTCCGGTGGGAGCAGGCAATGAATATGCAGCTTCTAACGCCAGAACAAAGAGCCAGGGGATTGTATACCGAAATTCTTGCCGAAGGCCTTTTGAGAGGTGATTCTGAAGCAAGATCGGCATATTATGATTCGCAATGGTCAAAAGGTGCAATGTCTGCTAATGATATCAACCGAATTGAAAACAGAAACCCGGTGCCGGGTGGGGATCAATATTTTGTCCCTCTTAACTTCATACCATCTGACCAGGCAGCTGATTTTGCCAAGGATGAACCAGGGTCAACCACCCCAGAAGAAAAAAGCTTTAGAACGAAAGAGTACCGGGCAAAAGCATCAATTGGATTGCGGGACAGGATAGCAAGACAATACCGCCCACTTTTTTTACGGGCCGCCCAGGATATTGTTAACCGGGAAAGCATAGCCGTGAAGAGAGAAGTTAAAAAGCAACAGAAAAACCGGGCGAACGGAGATATGCAAAAGTGGCTTGATGATTTTTACAGGTCATTCCCTGCATTCGTTCAGCAAAAAATAGGTCCGGTTATCCGCAGCTTTTCTGAAGCGATCCAAGCAGCCTCAGCAGAGGAAATGGGGCAGGATGTCGGAATTGACGCTGATCTTGATCAGTTAATAAGGGAGTATACTGACTTATACGCTGAGAGGCATACGTCAAGTTCATTGGGCC
>PIVS01001040.1 GCA_003353855.1 Desulfobacteraceae bacterium | reverse complement strand
CCGTATTTGATCTCAATGGCGCAGGGGTCTTCCTTCATATGGGGAATGGCATGGATGATCTCATCCCATCCAAAATAGCCCGAGGCAATCTGGAGGATGACATATTTTAAGAAACGTGAGCGCAAAAGGCGCGGGGGACATCCTCCTTCTCCGGTGCACATGCGCACGGGCATGCCCATCTCTTCGTTGAGATAGGCCACCCCCATTTGAAGTCCTTCCCACATGGTGGGGGAAAGAGCACCAAAGGACATGCCGCCGATGATCAAAGGATAAATTTCCCTTACCGGGGGAATCCAGCCATGTGTCTTGAGGCGCTTCATATTCTCCCGGGGGGAGAGCACTCTTCCCAGGAGGGTTCTCATTTCAAACTCATGGCGTCCGGCGTCCAGGGCCGGATCCGTCAGCATGGAAATCCGGGTGAACTTGATCCGGTCCAGTACAGAGCCCGAGGCATTTCTTCTGCCCCCCCTGCGTCTTGGGACACCCTTCTGGTTGATATGAAATTTCATCCGGTCAAGACCCTGGTTTTTAACAGGAGCTATGGCATCATTGGGGCAGGCCATGGTACACATGGCACATCCGATGCACGCGTTCGCTACCTCGGTTTTCTGCTGGATTCCGTAAAATGTATCATATTGGTTGGAATGAACCGCATCCTTTTCTATGGATGTTTTGATGACTCTTTTTCTAAACACCTTCAGTTCAATGGCCTTTACCGGGCATACGGCCGTGCATTGTCCGCACAGCGTACACCGGTCATTGCTGTACCGAATCTGCCAGGGCAGATCGTTCAGGCTTAAAGAGGAAGGTTCAAGGCTTCTGTTTGACGACATATCTTTACCTCCTGGCGGTCAGGGCTTACAATTACAGTATCAAGGTGCATGGGT
>PIVS01000509.1 GCA_003353855.1 Desulfobacteraceae bacterium | reverse complement strand
TTCATACATTGGAAAAAGGGAATTTTACCATCGGCTGGATAATGGGAGCCCAGTGAGCTGAGAGGTTCACGCTGGGTTCTGAGAGGGCCTGGAGGTGCGATTCCTCCGGGCTACTCACCGTGTGATTTATCTTAAAAGCCGCAAGGCTGCGGTTCGTGTTATGAGTAGCATTACCAAATTCATAACAAATAAACTGCAATTCAAGGTAAATGAAAAGGGTCGAAGACGCGGAGTCAAAGTGCTGTCAGCCGTCCGTGGCTGCGCCCGCAAGAAGCACTGGCGTATGAGCAGGGTTAAGTGGGTAATTGTCGCTTTGCCGAATAAATATTTGCTTGATCTTGGTTTATACCTACCTGGAAATTATCTGCCTGATCAGCCGAACCGCCGAGGTACCGATCGGTATGCCAGGTTGTGTGGGAGGGCTCCTCAGTAATGGGGAGTCCTATCCCGATATCTCAAATTTTCCAGATTTTTTTTTGCTTCTGGAGTGTTTTTTAATTCAAACTGTAGCTCCTTGCATGGAAAATCAGCACATTCGATGCCGGTATGACCAACAAATGGCTATCTGAGCAAGTGTTATTATCTGTCAAAAAACAGTGGGTGAAAATGCATTACCCGGCTACGGCCCGGTAACTTTGGTGAACCGCCCGGTGCGGAGCCGCATGCCGGGTGGTGTGTGGGCTGTGGGATTAAAACCCCCGGCTACAAGATTAGCAGCAGTTTCAAAGTTAATAAAGCTTTTTGCCCATACTGACTCTTTGTTCCACAAAATATCCATTGGACAAATAGAATTTTTGGACTGCTTCATTGCCCTCCATTATTTGAAGATTGATCTTTAAGCAACCAAGTGACGTCAATCTATCTTGCGTAAATGTGAGTAACTCAGAGCCAATGCCTTGCTTTTGATGATCTGGGTGAACAGCAATTGAATAAATCCACCCTCTATGACCATCATAACCTGCCATTACCGTTGCAATGGCAATATGATCCTTTTCAGAGACAAAGAACAGATTGTCATTGTTTTGTATTTTCTTATCGATGACAACTTCTGGAGAGTTGTGTGCAGCTTCGTAACCAAACACTGTTTGCCAAAGGCCTACAACTTGAGTTCTATGGGTTGAGTTGTCATACTCTACGATAATTGATTGATGATTAACCATAATTTTTTTATTACAGCAGGCCCCTTTTCAGGTTGAAATGTGACAGTTTTGGCCTCAGGCAGAGGCCTTCTCAATTTTGATGGCGCAGACCTTGAATTCCGGTATTTTGGCTGTGGGGTCCAGCTTGCTGTTGGTGAGTACATTGGCAGCTGCCTTGGCAAAATGGAAGGGGATAAAAATGGTGCCTTCTACTGCCTTGGTTGAAACTTTCAGTTTGGCCGTGATTTTACCTCTTCTGGAGGAAACATCCACCATGGCATGGTTGGTAAGCCCAAGTTTTTCCACATCCTTGTCAGATATTTCCACAAAGCATTCAGGGGATAGCTGATTGAGTCCCTTTGTCCGCATGGTCATTGTACCGGTGTGGTAATGGTAGAGGACCCGGCCCGTGGTGAGGATCAAAGGATATTTTTCATCGGTTTGTTCTGCCGGCGGCGTATGCTCAATGGCATGGAAAAAGCCTTTTCCCCTTGTAAACTGAGCCGTATGGAGGATGGGTGTCCCTTCATGCTCTTCATTGGGACATGGCCAGTGAATTCCTGATTTATCGATTCTTTCCCAGGTGATCCCTTTGTAGGAGGGGGTCAGATCGGCAATCTCCTTAAAAATTTCGTGGCTGTTTTCATAGGTCATTTCATAACCCATGCAAGTGGCAATCCCACAAATGATTTCCCAGTCCGGGCGTGCTTCACCTGGCGCTTCCACAGCCTTTCTCACCCTTTGGACCCTACGTTCCGAATTGGTAAAGGTCCCGTTTTTTTCTGCAAAGCAGAAGGAGGGCAGAACCACATCTGCCATTTTTGTGGTCTCGGTTTCAAAAATGTCCTGGACCACAAGAAAATCCAGGTTGGAAAGGGCTTTTCTTGCATGGTTCAGATCCGGGTCCGATATCATGGGGTTTTCACCAATGATGAACAGGGATTTCAACTCACCGTCATAGGCTTTGTTGAACATTTCCGTTGCCACAAGGCCGGGGGTGGGGCTCATATCCGTTACATTCCATCTGCGCTCCAAACTGGTCCTGACCTCTTCATTGTTCACCGGCTGGTAGGCGGTGAACACATTGGGCAGGCCGCCCATGTCGCAGGCACCCTGGACATTGTTCTGTCCTCTCAGGGGGTTGACGCCGCCGCCGGGTTTGCCCAGGTGGCCGCAGAGCATGGACAGGTTTGCCAGGGATTTTACATTGTCCGTGCCGCAGGTGTGCTGGGTGATGCCCATACAATAAAGAATGGTGGCTGCGGGGGCCTTGGCAAATTGTCTGGCCACTTCAATGAGATCTTCTTTTTTGATACCGGTGATGGTTTCAACATAATCGGGATCATATTTTTCAACGGTCTCTTTCAGTGCCTCAAAGTTTTCGGTTCTATCTTCTATGAATTTTTTATCATGGAGCTCTTCTTTGATGATGACGTGCATCATGCCGTTGATCCAGACGATGTCTGTGCCGGGAAACGGCCTGAGCCAGTTGTCGGCATGGTCTGCCAGCTTGACCCGCCTGGGATCTATGAGATAAAGTTTTTTACCCTTGAGAGTAGCTCTTTTGACAAAAGAGGATAACACCGGATGGTTTTCCGTGGTGTTGGATCCGGTGACAAGGATCATGTCGCTTGTTTCAATATCTGCGATGGTGTTTGTCATTGCTCCGCTTCCAAATGCTGCAGCCAGACCGGCTACGGTGGAGCTATGTCAGAGCCGGGCACAATGATCGATATTGTTTGTTTTTAATACGGCCCGGGTAAATTTTTGTGCCAGATAATTGTCTTCATTGGTCACCCTGGCAGAGGTAAGGACGCCAATGGCGTCGGACCCGGATTCATTTTTGATGGCGGTAAATTTTTGTGCAACAAGTTTTAGTGCTTCATCCCAGGATGCCTTTACCTGTTTCCCGTCCTTTTTAATAAGAGGCTGGGTGAGACGGTCCTTGGAACCTACAAAATCAAATCCAAAGCGGCCCTTGACACAGAGACTTGCATTATTGGGGGGTAAATCAACATCTGCTCCGTCAATTTTCACAATCTGGTTGTCCTGGACAAAAAGATCCATCTGACAGCCCACACCGCAAAAGGAACAGGTGGTTCTGACGGTGCTGGTATCCTTAAACCTGTCATCCCTGAATGCCTTGTCAGGAATCAAGGCCCCCACCGGGCAGACCTGGAGACATTCGCCGCAGAAAACACAATCGGAATCTTTAAGATGGGTATCATCCTTGGCAATGATTTTAAGATCCTTATCCGCATATCCGAATTCAATGGCATTGTTGACCTGTATTTCACAACAGGCTTTCACACACCGGCCGCAGAGGATGCACCTTGAAAAATCTCTGATAATGAAGGGATTGGCCCGTTCGGTTTCATACTTGCACCCATTCAGGGGCATGCCCTTTGTCTTGACCTGGTATCGATAGGCAAGATCCTGGAGTTCACAATCTCCCCAGACAGGACACAGATCCTCTTTGCCGTCATCCTTTAATACACCCAGTTGAAA
>PIVS01000065.1 GCA_003353855.1 Desulfobacteraceae bacterium | reverse complement strand
TCCTTTCTAAATTCTTCTTTCCTTCTAAACTCATTGATCCATCTCAAGATCTTTTTTTCATCACGCAACTTAGTTCTTGCTTCTTTTTTCACGTTCATAAGCTTTATCTCATATTTTTCTTTATATGTTGTAAATTCATACGGCTCCTCAAACTTCAAAAACTTTTTGAAGTATTTATATTCTTTTGTTCTATTTGAGTCAGAAAACTCTTTAAATTTTATATATTCTGCTGGTCTCTTTAATTCTAAAAATTGTTTGAATTCTTTATATCCTATCGTTTTATTTGATTTTAAAAATTCTGTTATCTCATGAATCATCTCAGATTCATCTTTTTCTTGCTTATCTACCATTGCCCCACATTTTGATTTATTGCTATCTGTAAACAATTTAAATTCTTCTAACCCATAGGATTTCTCATGAGTCAAAAACTCTAAAAAATTAAAAAAAAGTAAGAATTTTTTTAATTCCTCGATTTTTTTTGGTCTTATATCTTCAAAGAACTTTTTCATTCCGGGTATAATTTCCGACTCTTGCGTATACTGAGTATCAAACATTTTTCCAAAATCAATTAAATCATTTAAATCACGAATGTCAGATATCCCTTTTAGCCCACCTTTTGAAATTCGATACCAAAAAGAACGCTTCGCATATTGAAAGCGCCAAAATAATATATTCTTAAACCGACCTAAATCTAAGTTGAATTCATCGATATCAATTTTATCCATATATAGCCTTTATTTTGTTATTTTTAATAATTACTCGTTTTAAAGTAAAAATATACTTATGTATCTTAAAAAAATAAATTCATATTATGCTTTTTTTGTAAACGGTATGATTTTTTCAGACTTATGCTCCAGAACAGACTTATCAATAGCATTAGCCGCCAACTGAAGCTGATCCGGGGCAAGATGGGCATACCTTTCCGTTACTTGGATTGTTGAGTGGCCAAGCACCTTTTGAACAAGATATAGGTTTATTCCTTGCATAACCATCCATGAAGCACATGTATGGCGGAGAGTATGAAATGTTACTCTTTCTCGTCGATCAACCACACCCTGATTGTATAATTGATTTGCTACCTGTCTGAAGGTTTGTGAGATTTGCCCAGATATTTTATTCTCTCTACCTGGAAAAACCAGTTCATGAGGTTTACCCTCACTTTTAGATTGCATAGTTTCATTTACTGATTCAGACATATGCACCGATCGATCTTTTCCTTTTGAATCAAGCACATTAAAAATTCCATGCTCCATATCAACTCGTGACCATGTGAGCTTAAATATTTCAGATGCTCTCAAACCGCAATGAAGGCTTATTAATGATTTCTCATATAGATCGATACTTCTGGATTTCAGTTCATCCAAGAGCTTATCCGCCTCTGAGTGGGATAGGAAGCGAATCCTTGAATTATTGTTTTGACTTATCTTTGTTTTCAAAGATTTTGAAATTATAGGCATTTCAGAAGCGAATCCATTTTCTTTGGCTTCACGCCATATCTGCTTTAGGGTGGTTAAGGCATATTCTGCACTTCTAATACTCCTGCCGGAATCAATCATGTTATAAAAAATATTTTCGATATCCCCTTTGCTCACTTTATCAAAAGAAAATTCACCGATATTTTTATCAATCCAAATCCTAAATAAAGACTCTTCTCTTTGATATGCTTTTAGCTTTTTCTCTTTTTGAATCTGAGGATAATAGATCTGATGGAAAAATTTATGGATAGTCAGGGCCTTCTTTTGTTCCTTCTCTTTCAGGGCCTTTTGTTTAAGTTCCTGTGCCTCCACAAGGACAGCCTTCTTTCTTTGATCCTGCCTGAGAGTCTTAACCCCCTGCCCGGCTTTTGCTTCTTCTATGAGTCTAACACGCTCAGCAACCGCCTTTTGTTTCGTCCATCCTCCTGATGCCCACCCGAGACCGGACTCACAGCTTTTGCCATTGACCTGGTATCGGACAGCAAAATATTTATCTGGCCTGATACCATGTTTTCTATTTGGATGCTCTCTGTATCTAATTCCTTTACCAAGCGGAACCCATTTCACCATATTCTCTCCTTCACCAAAAATAAACTATTTGCATTATCCCAGTTTTATCCCAGTTTTACAACTGAAATAAATAAAGTTTATGTGACGATGTGTGAAAGATGACAAGGGTTTAATTCAACCTATAGATCCTAAAAACAAGGCTCTTAGCTGCATTTATGACGTTATGTGATGGTTTATGGCGTTCAATTAAAACGGACTCTGACTCCGTCAATTAAGGTTCGAATCCTTATCACCCAGCCACTTAACAGCAGAGGGTTTTCAGCTTTTCGGTTGAAAGCCTTTTTTGCTTTGTGGGGGTTTATCCCCACTTAGTCCCCACTTTTGTATCAACGGTAACAATTTACCCACCACTATACTGATGTTGTCAAATATTTTAAGATTCCCAAAATATTGGTGCCGACTCAATTATATCATTCGGCATTTTGACTTTCCGGTCGATACCTGGAAGGTGGAACCGTGATTGAGATATCTGTCATTACCAACAAAGAAACGGTGTGGGATGTGAGAACCTGACGGGGGTTTTAAAGCGGGTAGAGAGTTTTGGCTCGTAGTTACGGGAGAATTGGGATGAAACGTCTTAAATGGCATGCTATGAGCCTCGCGCTTAACCTCCCCAGAGTTCTTTCTGGGTCTAATCCAATTGTTTTTCTAAATCCCGGAGCTCCTGTTTCTGAACCCGAAAATTTCTTGTTTTTTTAAATCCGTGCTGGTACTCATGTTGTATGAACGAACCTTTAAAAGACTGTTTTGGACTCCAGGGGAGTACAGCAATAGAGCAGCCGGGTAAGTGTCTTGATTGTGAACTTTTCGTGAAGTGCCACATGATCACCACTGCCCAATCCCTGACCACAATCGAAAATATTTTAGAGTGTTTGGCGAACCATATTCTACCTGACGACTCATAATATATTATTAACGGTTGTTTGTGGATAAACCCAGAAAAGAATATAACATTGTTTTAAGTTGATTCTTAAACGTTGAATTAACCGGTTGCGGGGCTGCTTCCGAAATCCGTGTTAAATTATTAATTATACGACAATCATATATATCGGAATGCAATGAAAATTAGAAATCTACTCTATCAACTAAAACTTTCCCTCTCCATGAACCCAAATAAATTGATCCATAGAATTCATAGGAGTCAATATTTATAGAGACATCCTCTTTCAAGGCATCTTTGTGTGCTGACGAGCACTTTAAAAGATTCTTGATATCTTCTTTGTCAATAGTAACAATATCTTCAAACCGGTTATAAATATTCCAAAAACGTTCTATTGGATCTGGATGCGTTTTAATGGAACCATTATGTGGAAAAATTTGTTCCTTAACCGATTCAAAAACATCTAAATATGTAAAAAAATAAAGAGCTCTTGAAACATGATTTGCTCTTTCATCGGAAGTAACCATAGGTCTTTCAATCGCGTCAATGTCTGCTTCAAACTCATTTTTTTGTGATGGTGAATAAATTCTTGCTAAATTTGAAGGGGAATTACTGATGTTTGAAAGCATCGGAACTTCAATAACGTTTGAAGTGTCTAAATGGCCTAAGAAAGCATGAGAATATTCATGGCCAATTACAAATTCTAACTGCCTATTAGTGTGAATTTGTAATTCCGCATGTAACCTATTTGGAATTTCACCTCTTGGATCCATGTCAAAATCAAGAGTTTCTGATTGAAGCATAGTTCTAATTGCAATTTTCATTGCTGCATTGCGCACGTCATTTGGGATATCAAAATTTTCGGCATGCAGGTAAGACAAATTCATAAAGTAGAGAAAATAACGCAATGATTCCGATATCATAATCACGTTACCAAATTCCGTCTTGCGGATCCTTCCGTTAGGATCATCGCAAAAAACAAACCCAGCAGTTATCTCGTCTGCGACATCCATATCAGGTTCTTCTAAATCACATTTATAGTCTATGAAAGGTGTCTCATCAAAACTTTCGCTAAAGTTCCAGTTGTCACCCGCTTCAAGACACCTTTTTTGGAATACACGATGAATTCTAGTAGAATCGAGTGTTGCATCTGCTCGCTGTTTTAATAAGTAATCAAATGTGTTTTTTACATTGAAGATGCGATCAATCTCATCCTTACTGCAAAGAGTCATGTAGAAGCCTTTTTGTATTGTTTCTTGATCCATTTTTCTACCTTCTAAAAAAATATTATACAGGTCCACGTATCCTGAAATTTTAAATGATAACTTACAATCAACTTTATTGGAGACTAACATTCCAGGATAGAAATTGTCCAGTGTAAGGTTATTACATAAGTAACCGTATTCTCGTTCAGATCCAGGAAAATAATTTTTTAGGGGAAGGTTGCTATATCATAAAGGACGCTAAGGGAAATAGTTTTCGAGTAAGATTGTCAGGAAATAAAGTTCAACGTTGAACTCACAGGCCCACGATGTTTGCGGGTCCTTGTGGAGCGTCTGGTTGTGTAAAATTTATTCTATAAAATAATCTAAGGTTCGAATTCATTTGGAAAAATTATTGCCAAATATTTCGTTAGTTTCGGTACAACCATCACTAACCAAACTTACTACTTTGCCAACCAACATGGCCGATCTGAGTTCAACTGAATCCCGCCCACCGGAATCGCCCACAACCGTTTCATATCTTTTTTCCAGTTCTTTTAATTCAATATGGAGGGTTTTCCCGAGCTTTTGAACACCAAGAACCCTCGGCGTATGTCCGTTCTCATCCCGTAGGTTGCACAGGCGGCACTGTTTGTCGGCATCGACCAGAATTACATCATGTCCATTGATAACGTGGGCAGCGGCCAGGTTTGTTGCCATGGTGGATTTGCCGGTACCGCCTTTTTCCCACCCAATAAAATGATCATAAAATCTCATTCGATACCATACCACTCAAAAATACAGGGAATTGACGGCTATATGTAATTAGAAAGGGAGAAAATAACAACTCATTACAGTATAAAGGAAAATAAAATGTCTGAAAACTCACTTTGGATCAGGTTAAGGCATTCTGAAAAAAACAACAATAAATAGCATCATCCAGATCGTCGGCTCTGGTCTCGATAATCTCAACAGACAATCTGGTTCAGAAAAAATTTAAATCAATTATTGAAATAATGGGAGGAAAAATATGAAAACACATAAATTTGCAGTAGGGGATTCAGTGGATTATATAACCGATTTCCTTGGTCAGGTCAGATTCAACATTTTACAACAAACACGGGATGAAGCCGGCAATCCGGAATATGAGTTGGGTTGGTTTTTTAATAAAAGCGAGGGTATGCTTTGGACTTATGATCCAGAGCACCCGGAAAAGTTTAAAGAGCTGTTGGTTCTTTACGGCTGCCTTGAAGATGATTTGAATCCGGTATACAGTCAAGATGAGCTTGGCAATTTATTTACCGTTGGCTATTTTGAAGGCTGGCTTGATTTCGATACCATGATTAAAATTGCGGAAGATGATGGTCTTTCTGAAAGGATAAGTCTTTGTCAATTTCGTGACCTCGCAGAAAGATGTTGCCCCGAATGTTCCGATCGAGAAGAATGTTGCAAAAGTCTTATCATCGGCAATGGCCTTTCACCAAAGTGCAAAGATATAAAGGAAGAATAATAGAATTTTTTATTGAATATTTGGTAATCGTTTGGAATTTTGCACTCGCACTTTTCGGAATACCGTTTACAATACAAATTCAGACAGTTATTATCTTTTAGCACCCTCCCTCATAATGGGGTCGCTAATTCGATACCGCCCCGGGGGTTAATACGTCCCTCGGGGCAATTTTTTTTTGGCCCTGAGTATTGTCACTCCTGACCTTGACATTGCGTAGAATTGTTTTTGTAAGGGTAATGATTCCTTCGACAATTTTCCAGCAGTGCCTTGCTTGTAATTTCCAAAATGTAGGAGGGAATCAATCCGCCACCCTGGTATCTGCTCGTCCATTTCCCATTCAAGGTTATAGAACTTGCCTCCTCGATGGGCTTTCTCCGCCGGATACCGAGGGTTTCGCCAGTTTCCATATAAACCTTCACTCCATACCACCGCTGATACCCCGCCGGTGAGAATCTCTGTATCAGACTCTTTTCAGGAAGTCCTTGTTGCCTTCGCGCTTTATCGACCGTCTCGGCCACCGGGCTATCTGCGTTCACTGCACGTTGCGCCTGGAGTTTTGCTCATCCTTCATAATAAGAATGTTGCCGGAGAGCTTCACCATCTTGGTTTCCCGCCATGGCACCTCCCCAACTACGAGGTTTGAGTCTTTTGTCCTCGGTCGGACTTTCACCGACTGGTTTATGTGTCCTTGACTGAACACGCCAATCACCCATCTGTTGCTGTAAGTACTGATAATATTGGTGGCTTCCCAGGTAAGTTCATTGGTAAGAAAATATTTCTCACGAGGTCTGTCATGAAAAAAATGTTGATTTATTTTACTTGGGTTAGTAAGTGAAATGAGAGGATTGTTAACTCAATATTCCAGAGTCTGAAAACCTTTGACCTCATGTCCCATCTTCATAGGGTTGAATTACTATGGAAGAATTTGAATATTTAAATAGCTTTAAATCCGATGCTTTCATCGGCAGTCCTTTTGACTTGATCCATGGTCGCGAGCTTTATGCCAAAAGAGTGTTTATAATTGGATAATCATAAAGGAAGGAAAGATGCAGGTATACATACATTCTCCAGGAACATATCTTACTCAGAAAAATGAGATTTTCAGGCTCAAGAACCAAGATCGGACCCTTGATCTCTCGCCCAGGAAGGTGGAGTCCTTTATTATTACAAATCAGGCGATGATCACCACCCAGGCCATTAATCTTGCTTTGGAAAATAACATCGACATGGTGTTCCTCGATTCTTACGGGGACCCCACAGGCCGTATCTGGTTTGCAAAGATGGGGAGCACGGCTCTGATAAGGCGCAAACAGCTTGAGTACGGAGAGGGTGTCGAAGGCCTCCTTGTGGTAAAAGAGCTGATTAAAAAAAAGATAGAGAACCAGGCAGCTTTTTTAAAGACCTTAAAGCATGCAAGGCCCAAAAAGGAAAATCTCTTTGGGGACGCCATCCTGGGAATCGAAAAGACAATAGAAAGCCTTGGGGAGATCGACGGGGAGAATGTGTCCCTTCTTAGAAACACCATCATGGGCCTGGAGGGCACGTCTGCCCGGGTATATTTCAGAGTGTTATCAAAAATTATGCCTGAAAAATACAGGTTCAACGGACGTTCCAGAAGGCCAGCAAAGGATCCTTTTAATGCGGTGTTAAATTATTGCTACGGTATGCTTTACGGCAAGGTTGAAAAGGCGTGCATCATTGCGGGTCTGGACCCATTTATCGGATTTTTACACACCGACAATTACAACAAGAAATCATTGGTGTTTGACCTCATCGAGCCATTCAGGATCTTTGCTGAAATGCCGTCGGTATATCTTTTTACTGGCAAAAAAATCAAGGACGAATTCTTTGATGTGGGCGAATACTCGGTTACCCTGAACAACAAGGGAAAGCCCCTGGTGGTTGAGGCCATGGACAAGCATATGGAGCAGACGGTTCGGTATAGGAAAAAAAATGTAAAGAGACGTCATCTCATTGGCCATGAAGCCCATCGCCTTGCCAATTTCATGATCGATGATGAAGAGATGAAAAAACCGGATTGGCTCTCCATAGAGGAATTTTAAAGGATTATAAAAATGACTGTTCTTGCATGGCTGATCTACGACATAAGAAACGATAAAATACGCAATTTCGTGGCCAAGGAGTGCAAAAAAGCGGGGCTCATAAGGGTCCAGAAGAGCGTGTTCCTGGGCAAGCTTGACAACAATCGTTTTGATGAGCTTGGTGAGCTATGCCAGGGGGTAATCGATTCTGTAACGGACAGCGTCTATCTTTTTCCCTTTTGCCAGGAAAATTTCCAGAAGATACGTGTCCTGGGTCAGGGGTTTGACCGTAAAATGGTAAACGAAAAGATTCTGTCTCAGTTTTTTTAGGTAATATTATAAGGCCCGTGAATTCATGAAAAAATCGATTCTGTTTTTTAACGACATCTCTCTGAGCCCATCCCAGATTCACAAGCTTCGGGGATATATTGGAAACCTTTTTAGGGAGTATGACCTCATACACAACCATGATATTGAAACCGGAAAGCCCATTTATCGGTATCCCTTGATCCAGTTTAAGATAATAAACAAAATTCCTGCAATCCTGGCGCTCACCCAAAGGGCGATCCAGGTCTTTACAGAGATGTTCATGTCCCTGGAAGAGATCGTGATCGACGGGCGACAGATTCCATTGCTGGACAAGGATCTTTCCGTAGAAACCTGTGAATTCGGTTTTTCAGGTGAGACCTATATGTATGAGTTCATTTCTCCCTGGATGGGGCTGAACCAGAAAAATTTCAAGGCGTTTGCCTCCCATGGAACCCAAAGGAAAAAAAACGAACTTTTAAAAAGGATATTGACCGGAAACCTTCTTTCCATGTCCAAATATCTTGATCTCCAGCTTGGCATAGATCAGAGGATCAAAACCGATCTCCAGTTCAAGGAGGTCAAGGCCAACCTCAAGGGCAGGCAGATGATCGGGTTCAAAGGAATTTTTAAAACCAATTTTATGATCCCGGATTATGCAGGCCTGGGGAAGTCTGTCAGCCGGGGCTATGGCGTGGTGAAAAAAATTTTGTAATGATGATTCATCCAATTGAAGGAGCATAAAAATGCTTGAGACCATGCAAAATTTGGCCCTTTGCCATTTGTGGAAAGAGCTTGGGGAAAACCAGGTTCCGCCTGGGGATTTGAGGGAATGGTTTACCCGGAAAAAACCTTCCGGAAAATTTTTCCCATTTCTGGTTGAGCCGGCCGGAAAAATCGAAACATTCTACACCCTTTGCCCGGACCCTGACGATGATGGGGTGGCTGTTCTTGAAGGGGCGGAGATCGGAAGCCTGGGAAAAGGATCGGCCACAAGGCTTCCATTTAACAAACCCAGCGGGCCGAACTCCCCTCAACTTGGGCCGGTGATAAAACGTTCCTACGGCAAAGAGGAGCCGGGTCCCAAGATAGTTATTATAGATCGGACCCTGGTAAAGTTTATGGAGGAGGCGGATTCCGGACAAGCCTGGGCCGCTTATTTTAAAGAAGTTCACGAACTTTTCAGCCGAAAGACCCTTTTCCATGCAGGAGAGCTTTTTGTGTGTGACCATAACGCCTTCCATGAAGCGGTAAAATTGATTCCTGAAAAGAATACGGTCTTTCTTGCGGCCAAAGACGCCAAAGGAAGACTGCCAGGGGACGTTCCCGAATACCATGCCTATCTTGCCACCATGCTGGATGCCGACAAAAAATATGCCATTGCCAGGGCAAAGGCCATAAATATAGGTGCCTGCCCCTGTTGCGGCAGGAAAGATGTCAAGGGCTATCCCTCCGGGCTTTCCAAGGCAGGGGTGAACATCTCCAACATCGACCGGGAAGGCGCCTTTCCGGGGATTTCAAGCGCCAACGCCCATCTTTCCTATGCCATTTGCGAGCAATGCGCTGATCTTCTCTATATCTTCAAGTTCCATGTGCTGGATAACTACATCACCCATCTGGCGGGTCAGGAATCGTTGATGCTACCGGAACTTAATCTGGCGCCCAAACCCCTGGGGAAGTTTCTGGATAAATTCCAGTCCTATCTCAAGGTTATTCAAGGGGCAGATGATTCAAAAATCATCGGGTTTGAAAAGAAAAAACTGGTTCGCCTGCTTGTGAACGAAGAAGCCACCTGCACCATCGACATCCTATGGTCAAAAGACAGTCTGAAGGGCCAATCCATGGGGAATCTTTCCGGGCAGATCCTGGATGTTCTGCCCTCCAGGCTGAGGCGCATGGCTGAAAAAAACAAAGGGTTTAAGGATAAGTCTTTACCGTTTTTTCCCAGGTACCAAACAGAGGAGTTTACATTTGATCTGAACCTCTCCTTTGTCAAGGAGCTTCTGGTGCGTCCCGGGGGGGCAAAGGCGAAAAACGTCAACAAAAGCCAGAAGCTAATAGAGTTGAAACGCTTGCTTGTGGAGGCTCTCTACAAGGGCACAAACATACCTGAAGAACGGTTCTGGGAAGAGATCATGACCACGGCAGGCTGGTACCTGCTTGACGTGGCTGAAAAGAACAAACCGGAGATGGACTGTCTCCATGAGGGGTATTCTGCGAAAAAAGGGGTCACATGGATGACCTTTGCCGGCTGGGTCAGGCATCTTGCCATGACTTTATACTATTTTGATCATATGGGGGTGAGGGAAAGAATGGAAAACAAGCGGACCTATGTTCCTGAAATGGAAAAATTAAAGGTATTTTTTGGGGAAGAGTGTGGGATCAACAGCAATGAAAAGGCATTTGCCTTTATTCAGGGCATTCTCTACGGCAGGGTCATGCAGGTCCAGGGCGCCCGGGGGGTGAACGTCGGAGCCAACGCCTTGACCTGGCTCAAAAGGCTTACCTTGACCGGAAAGGATCTGCCCGAACTCTATATAAAAATCAGGGAGAAGCTTCTCTCCTATGATGCGGAAAAAAGCGGGGCTGTGCGGGATGTTATTAAGGAGGCAGGGACTTTGGGAAACAGGCTTGGAGACAATATCGTGCTTTCAAAGACCTCCTGCTGCTATTTTCTGCTCCTTGGCCAGTCTCTGGCCGCAGACCTCTTTGCAGCGGATAAAAAAATAGCTAAATCATAGATATCAAAAGGAGAACAACACCATGGAACAGGATACATTATCATCCCGGCGGGAACTTTTTTTTGCCTATGACATCAAAATGGGGAATCCTAATGGAGATCCGGATGAGAACCGGCCCAGGGTTTTGCCAGACGGCACGTACTATGTCACCGATGTCCGTCTGAAGCGGTTTGTCAGGGATTATTTCAAGTCCCAGGACAGGGATATACTTGTGGACACCATAGATTCAAAAACCACTAATCTCACCGGCCGGGTGGCCCATTACCTGAAAGAAAAAGAAAAACCCGAGGCCAATGGAAAGGATCTTGTGGATATTCTGCTTGACAGCTTCATAGATGCTAGGCTTTTTGGAAGCTCCTTCGCCTTTAAAAAGGAGGGAAAATGGGAGCCCAAAACCGTTCCCAAGACCTTGACCGGTGCCCTTCAGTTCAATCATGGCGAGGTGATGCACCCGGCAGAGGCCGTTGATATCCATGGCACCACAACCTTTGGGTCTGACGAGTCAAAGACCCAGGGAACTTTTACCACCTATTTTGCCCTGCGGTATGCCCTTATCGGGTTTAATGGAATCGCAAACGAACACTCGGCCAAGCTGTCACAGATGACAGATCGGGACTATAATGATGTATTGGATGCAATCTGGAAATCGGTTCGGGGTTCGGGCAACACCCGGTCAAAGGTCGGGCAGGTGCCCAGGTTTTTGATCTCTATAAGCTATAAGAAGGGGGTTGAATTTCAGTTCGGCAACCTTTCCGATTATGTGAAGCTGACGCCTTTTGGTGAAAAAGAGGCAAAGGCCTGGAGTTCCCCCGAGGATTACACGGTGGATATTTCTTTGCTGTGTGAGCGCCTGGCCATGTATGATGATAAAATCGAATCTATCTGCTATGCTGTTTCACCGGATATGCAATTGAGCCGGGAGATTCCATCTGACTGGCAAAACCTGAAAATTGATTAGGTGCTGATACCCCATCGATAACTTTTTTTGATTTTTGGTTAAGGAGCCTATGATAATGAGCAGCGATTGTATTGTTTTTAAATACAAGGGAAAGTTCGCGCATTTTTTGCGGGCAGAAGCAAACACCTCTGCCCCGAGCTACCCCTTCCCCACAAGGACCAATCTTCTTGGCCTGGCAGGCGCCGTCCTTGGTTTGGAAAAGGATTCCCCCCAAAGCCTGCTGAAAGATGCCAATTTTGCTGTCTCCGGAAGGGCCCGGGGGACCCACTGGCATACGGCGAACTTTAGAAAAGATCCCCCGGCTCTGGTTCCGCGGTCGGTGAAGAAACAGGACAAAGGGACATCAAAGGAGCAAAGGAATACCATCATTGCTCAGGAATGGTTGTTTTATCCTGACTTTACCGTGTTTGCCCGGCTGCCCCAGCCCTATCATGATGGATTTCTGGACAGGCTCTCGAACAAAACCTGGCATTTTACCCCATGCCTTGGTTTATCCGAAATGATGGCAGATCTCACACTGGTGGCATCTCTACCCCTTGAGCCATTGGAAGAGGGAGTTCACGGTGTTGATACCGTGGTTCGAAAATCAATGGTCGCCCTGGATATGGGAAGGGTTTTGGATGGTGGCGCAGTCATGAAATCAATTCGAATCCCCAGGGATCTCACCGACCAGAGGTTGTTTTCCCATGAGACGTACATCTATGAGGTCAATGGAGGAAAACTGCCGGTAAAAACGGCCCATGCGTTGAAAGCCGGGGAGACAATCATCCAATGGCTGTGATTCAGTCCCACCTCAATCCCTTTAAATCACTTAAAGAACATGTCTATGACGTTGAAGCAGCGGCCCGGGCCATACTGGGCCGTCATTCTTCCTGCGTGAAAAAAATCATAGAAAAGGAGGTGGCATCTGCCATTTTTTTCCATGATCTTGGGAAAGCCATGCCCAGGTTCCAGGAGTACATTGCAGATCCCTGTAAGTACAGGGGGGAAAAGAGATTAAAGGCCCATACCCCAGTGTCACTCTTGTTTTGGCTCCTGTTTGCACGGCGAGAACAGATTCAAGAGGAGACAATTCTCCTGGTGGCCGCCGCCGTATGGAAGCACCATGGAGATTTTCCAACCTTTGAATCGTTCCTGAACGGAACACTTTCTGACTATGATAATGACTATCCCATTTCTAAATATCCCCTGGAAACGGTCAACAGGGAGCTGGATCTGGAACTGAGCATTGATTCCGATGCCGCTGATTTTGATGTGGAAGAACTCTTTGATAATGATTTTATTTCCCGGCTTTCCATCAAGGACGCATCAGAGCTGAAGGTTAAAGCTATTTTGATATTTTCCATCCTTCTGGAGTCGGACCGGACATTCCTTGCCCTGTCCGGTAACTTTTTAGAGCAGTACATGGCCCCCGGGCCTTTGGTCGAAATTGGCCCGGAAATTGTTGATCTTTTTTTGGAGAAGAAATCAGAAACCGGCAATCAAAATATCTTTTTAAATCGGTACAGAACCAATCTGCGGCGGCAGATCATCCAAAACAGCAGTTCCGATGCAGCCATTGAAAGTGTTACCCTTCCCACAGGCCTCGGCAAAACCATGGTGGCGGCCCAATGGGCATTGAAGAACAGAACCAAGGGTCATCCAGGGCAGAAGGTGATCATCGTCCTTCCTTTTTTATCCATCATCGATCAGACCGTAAAAGAGTATAGAGGGCTGTTTGGAGATTTTGACGCTGATACCCTGATCCTTGAGTCCCATTCCATTGCAGAGAGAAAATACGCCAATGACTCCTTTGAAGATCTGAATGAGAAGTTCAACGATGCCATTGATTTCTTTGCAGAGACCTGGGGCTTTGATTTTGTCATCACCACCTTTGATCAATTGCTTTATACCCTCTTGTCTTCCAGGAAAAACCATCTCATGCGGTACCACAATCTTGCGGATGCTTTGATCATCATCGATGAGGTTCAGGCATTGCCTCCCATTTTATGGCAGCCTCTTTCCCTGGCTTTGAACACTGTTTCTAAAGTAATGAACACAAGAACCCTTATCATGTCGGCAACCCAGCCGGAATTTTTAGAGACATTGGAGCTGGTTCCCGCTCCAGGGGAGATCTTTAAAAAGCAGAATCGGTATCAACTGGTTTTAAAACACAGGGACGCAGTTTCCATGGATGCCTTTATCAAAGAGTGCAAACTTCGAATTGATGCTGAAAACTGGCATGGGAAAAGGGTGTTGCTCGTGTTCAATACCAGAGCATCTGCCAGAGAGATCCTGGATGCACTGGATGGGGACATCCGGTGTGATCGTTTCTTTTTGAGCGCCGATGTTACCCCGAAAGAGCGTCTTCAAAGCATTGAGGAGATCAAAAAAAACAAGCCCTGTCTGGTGATTGCAACCCAGTGTATTGAAGCTGGGGTGGACATAGACATGGATTTTGCCATCCGGGATTTTGCTCCTTTGGATTGCATCGTTCAATGTGCCGGGAGATGCAACCGGAACGGGTTGAAAAAAAGGGCTGATATCGAGATCGTTTCACTCTTAAACCTTAACGGAAAACCTTTTTCCGGTTTTGTTTATGATCGAACCCTTTTGGAAAAAACAGCAACGGTTTTGAGCAAGGCAGAAAAAATCATACACGAAGAAAGGATTTTTCCTTTAGTCACCCATTATTTTTCGGAAATAAAAAAATCGAAAAATATCGGATCGGTTGAAGCCGAGGAATGGGCCTATTGGGAAAAGGATTTGGACGTAAAAAAGATGTTGCGGGGAGATAATCGGAAGTTGAGTTTTATTGTGGCCTCCCAGGATACTCCCAAAAATCATGACCTGCCCATAAGGGAAGCAGTTACAATGGCATTCACCATGGAAAATCTCTGGGAGAGAAGAAGAAAACTTCGTTCTTTGGGAGGTAGAATTGCTGCCCTTACAATTTCTGTATGGGATAATGCCGGGCTTGATCCCGGGGATGTTTCCGAACCTATCGGGTGCTTTTATTTTTTAAAGGATGAGTTCTACATAACTGGTAAGGGGATCTCCCTGACAGATAAGTTGCGGGATGATTCTCCAACTCAATTTTAGTTTAAACGGTTTTTTATTATGGATAATTACACCATTACAGCTACCCATCTTGTCGAGTATCTATACTGCCCAAGGTTCACTTACTATGAGTATGTTTTGGATATACCGGAACACCAGGAAAACAGATTCAAGGTGATGAAAGGAAGGCGCATTCACGAAGAAGTCAGGAAAACCAACACAAAGTATTTGAGAAAAAAATTGGGCGTCATTGATAAAAAAGCGGATGTTTATCTGGCCAGTAAGATTGGAATACGAGGGGTTGTTGATGAGATTCTTTTTTTCAATGGAGGTTTGGCTGCACCTTTGGACTACAAATACGCTGAGTACAAAAATAAAATATACAGAACCCATCGCTACCAATTGGTTTTTTATGCCAAACTGATTCAGGAAAATTTTAATGTCAAGGTCAATAAAGGCTATGTTGTATACACACGCAGCAAAAATAAGCTGGTAGAAATCGAATTGAAAAAAGCCGATTTCAATAAATTCGAGAACATGGTTCGAGAAATTGTTGCGATTATTTATAAATGTTACTATCCTGAACCAACCAGATACAAGAAAAGTTGCCTGGATTGTTGCTATAAAAATATCTGTGATTCTGGTGCTTGATATGTTTTTAGATTAAAATAACAAATAGTTAGCCTCTGTTTGGTAACCATGAAAAGGCTTGAATGCGAGCAGATTCATATAAAATATGTCGATTATCGTTCTTTGATAAATTGTGTAATGTGCTGTATCTAAACAATAAAATGAGAATTTAGTATTTGAGACCCATATCCAGAACAACAAGGATTGAAAC
>PIVS01000064.1 GCA_003353855.1 Desulfobacteraceae bacterium | reverse complement strand
GGACCACAATATGTTGTGTTCCTTCTGGGACGGAGGCATATTTTTCATATTTTTCAGAGTTATAAAAAGTTTTTAGCTGTTTCTTGACAAAAGGCAAAAAAGCATTTACTTATCCTTTTGACAGCCGGTCGGTTTCTTTGGATGACATTTTCTTTAAGAGTGTTGTAAGCTCCGGATATTCACCTTTGATGCGGTTAAAATCATCCCGATTCAACCTGAACACCTCACAATAGGTCACAGCCTTAACGGAAGCCGTTCGCTTTTCCTTGAGAATAGAGGATACTTGCCAGGATTAATACAAGAATGCAGGCGTCCCAGATGACTCTTATCGGACTGTTCTCTTTAATGATTTTCAAAAAAACAACCCCTAGGACCCTGTATTGATGACTTCACTGGTTTTCATGAGCTGGCTGCCCAGCATGATAATAACAAGCTGTTGAAACTTTGAGGCCAGTTCAGGACTCTCATTAATCAAACGATCCCGATTTTTTGCGGACAATTTATACACAAACCCTTTCTTTGTCACCTGGGCCGTATAGGGGGAACGATACCCCAAAAAGGCCCCCAGTTCTCCGGTGATTGTCCAGGGACCCAGCATCCGTATCCGGGTGGAGTGATCCTCCCGGTCCCTTCGAGACAATGTCACCCTCCCCCTCATGATAAAATAGATGTCCTGTGATAAGGCGCTCTGGGCATAGAGTTCTTCCCCTTCAACCACATCTATTTTTTCAAGATAGTCCTTCATCTCGTCTGTCAGGGTTTCAAATAATACTTGTATTTCCAATGCCGCCATCATGTCGGAATAGACGGCCTGGATCAAATCGTTTTGGTCCCTAGTGCCCTGTTTAGAATTGTCCTGGTTGGCATTCCCCGCTTGTCTGGCCATTTTTATTTTCTGGGATTCAGCCTTGATGATAAGGTCTTCACAAAATTCCGTGGCATGATCCAGGTTTTCATATTCATGCATGCCCGGATAATTTTCATTGGTAAACCCGTCCGCCTCAAAGGGAATGCGCAGCCGTTGAGACAGATTGACCAATACAAGATCGATCTTTTCCTTTTCAAGGTAAAGGGCCAGTTTTTCAAAACTTTTAATGGCAGAGGAATCAATCCCCTGGACAAGCCCAAGATCCATTACCAAAAACCTCAGATTTTTATCTTTCGAGGATGCCAGAACCTTCACTTTTTCATAGAGGCTGTTGGCCGTTCCAAAAAAGATAAACCCCTGCAGCTGAAGGACAACAAGCTGGTCCGTATTATAGTCCAATAATCGCTGATCTGTGATGGATCGGTCTTTGCTGCTTTTGATATGACTGCCGTCCAGGATATTTTTAATGATGTTGATGGTGCTGTAGCGAAAAACAAAGATAACAACCGAGGCCACAATCCCCATGGCCACCCCTTCAAGGAAACCAAAAAATTCAACCACAAGGATAATACCGATAATGATGCTGTAATCAAACACGGGGATGGATTTACGGCTGTCAATTACCCACTCCTTCAGCATGGAAAGTCCAAGATATAATAGGAGACCACCGGCTACAAATTTTGGGAAGAAGGATAGAAAGGTGCCCCCGATAAAAAATACAGCCAGCAGGAAGAAACCATGAAAGACCCCGACTCGGCGGCTTTTGGCCCCGATACGGGTTGCCAGAGCCGTCTGGCTGACCAGAACATAGGAGGCAGGCACACCGATGAAAGATGAGATGAGGTTTGTGATACCGGTGGCTTTGAGGTCTTTGTTCATGTCAAGATCTCTGCCGGCAATGATTTCAATTCCGCTTGAATTCAGTAAAAAGGAGATGGCACTTAGGACAACAATGGTGAGGATGCTGCCCACCTGCTTTAAAACAAGGGGCCAGTCCACAAGGGAAAAATCCGGAAGCGTAGCCGCTTTCCACAGGGCGCCGTCGGGCAGGGGTCCCAAGAGCCAGCCCTAGGTCTTCAGATCTTCAATGGAAAATCCCAAGAATCTTGCAGCCAGCAGAAACAAAACAATGCTTGCCAGGATAACCCCCGGGGTGATCATCATATTCTTAGGGTAGCGGCCGGTTAACACCAGCAGGATGAGACTGAAAACAAGTCCAAGGGATAGGGGCAAAAGGTCAACCTGACTAATAAAGGAGGCCAGATTGATAATTTTCAACCCAACCCCCGTGGAAACCTGAATCCCACCGGTGAACAACAGCCATCCCGTGGCCGCCAGAAATCCTCCCAGAACCGGATAGGGGATGAACCGAACAAGGTTCCCCAGCTTAAAATGGCCCAGCAACAAAAAACTTATCCCCGTTAAAACCGTTGAAAGGGCAATTGCCGTAAAAATATTTGCAAAGAGCACTTCAGGAGATGCAGATACAAGCAATTGGGCAAAGGAAACAGCGATAACGGCCGAGATGGCAGCCGGAACATCCTGGACACTGCCGATACTCCCGGCATAGGTGGAAAACAAAGACAGCATGATGCTGATGCCGCAGGCTCCCAGCAGCAGCAGCGCCACATAGGTTCCAAAGTACTGGGGACATGTTTTGGTAAAAATCAAGGTGGCATAGGAGACCATAAAACTGGTGTTCAAAATCCCAAATATGCCGGCAGCGGTTAAATCCGACACAATTGATTTTTTAGCCGGCGGCAAAGAACTATTTTGAGTATTCATTTTTTTGTTAACACCTTTCTATTATTCTGGTTCTATTCATTTCTTATTCTGCTAAATCCTGACAAAGCCCGAGCAGCCGTTTTCTTGAGTCAGGATCAATTCCAGCAATGAAAGGTCCTTCATGGTCCAGCAATTCCACGGGGTTCCCGTCAAAATCGATCACCTCACCCCCGGCACTACGCACCAGCAGTATGCCGGCAGCAAGGTCATAGGGGGCTGACTTCTTTTGTCCCCAGAGATTCACATAACAAAAGGTCCCCTTAGCTGCTTCAAGGAGCGCATGGGCCGGTGATCCCCCGGGACTCCTGATCATTTTAATCCCACCCTTCTCCCACTGGGTGTAAAGGTGGTTCAAAAGAGAACCTCCATGACGCTGGGGATGGAGGTTAACCAGAATGCCTTTTTCTGCCGTTTTATCAGGTGGCGCTTTATCAATTGAGTCCCTATTCGTTGATGCCCTGTCCGATGATACTCTGTCCAGGGGAAGATCGTATCCCTGTTCTCCTTCATTAAACAGGGACAATTGCAATAATCTGGTGCTCAACGACTCTCCGCCATAGGAGATCTCTCCTGATACGGGATTCAGCACCATACCGATAACAGGAATTTTGTCCTGTAAGATCAGCAGACTTGTTGCACAGGTCTCCGTGCGATTAATAAAACCCCAGGTGCCGTCAATGGGATCAACTGCAACAGAATAGCCCGTCTCACTGAGAGAACCGCCGGTTTCTTCTCCCAGCATGGCTGCCTCCGGACAAAAGCGATTGAAGGATTCTCTGAAAAAGAGTTCAATTATTTTATCCGTTGCGGTTACAGGGGAGCCATCCGGTTTAAAGGAAACCTGATCCCCCATGGAACCAAACCGCATTTTTCGCACCATCCCCCCTGCACTCAAGAGCAGGAACAGTCCAAAGCAGAGCCACCCGTCACGGCTGTCCGGATCAACCATTGAATAAATTGAAGATTCTTTTTCGTAGAATGCCTCTAACGCTTTTTTTTCCGTCAGGCTTAAATTCATTGGTCCCCTCCTTTTCCAGACTTTTTCATGTTTTAAGCTGTTTCATGGCTTCTTTTAAAAAAGGCACCTGGGAGGGATTTAGGTTCGTCATTAAGTCCTGATTTATGGGCCACCAGGACACCTCTTCAAATTCCCTGTCATCATTAAATTCACCAGGGCTTTCTTCCCGGGTAAAACGAAACAGAAAGGAGGTGGTCTCAACCCATGCATTGTCTGTCTGCCTCGGATCATAGCTGAGCCCCTCACTCAGGAGACTGGTCGCAGTACCGGGCATCCAGCCGAATTCCCGGTGAATCACCCAGCAAATTTCCTTTGCTGCATCTTGGTTCCGGCGGACAAACCCCCTGGGAAGCCAGAGGAATTGACCCTGTTTTCCCAAAAGCATCTCCATCCCATTGCCAATAGCATTGGTCCGAATGATCACAGCGTTCACCGAAGGATTTGCCCCCCACCTTCCCAGCAGACCTCGCCCGGCAACTCCGGTGCGGCCCCTGGGGTGCAGGGGAACTCCCTTAACATCTGTGTTAAAGGGTTCAGGAAATTTCATTTTGTTTATGTCTTCGGGATCAGCCCACCCATCGGATTCCCCGGTATTTTCATTTGCAAGGACTGATTCATCCACATGATAGGGAGGGTCATACTCCAGGCATTTGAACCGCCAGGGCGAGGAATCAATAGGAATTTGTTGCCGCATGGGATAGGACAGGGGACGCTCCCCCCTGATCTTTAAGTGAAAATCATCGGACACCAGATCCAGCATGAGCCTCTGGCAGGAAACAAGGGCCTGGGCCAACTGATGGACTTCGCACTCTCCCATATTCCTGCGTTTGTCAAAACTCAGGGTGTGCAGGGCAAATTTGAGCAATGCCACCCGATAGACCAGCCAGTCCTCCTCTTTTTTCAAGGAAAAACAGATCTTTCTTATGGTGCGGACGGTGTGGAGAATTTTTCGATACCGCAGATCCCATTTAACAAATTTAAGATCCTTTGGCAGCTCCTTTTCACTCCCTGGAATCCGTGCGGAAAGAAGATATTCCTCGAATTTTTTTAAATTCGGTAAATCCTGGAGATCAAAATCTTTGCTGATCACAAATTTGACATCATTTTCAAGTTTGGCAAAGTCAAGTTCTAGGGGGTAGCGTCCGCAATGGGTCCAGTCGATGAACCAGACATTATCCGACCTATCGCAGATGATGTTCTGATAGTTTAAATCCCCGTGGGATATGCAGGTTTCACTTACAACCCCGTCATCATTTGAAGCAATCATGGTAAGAATCGTGCATAGGCTTTTGCCGTCAATTTGAATACCAATCTCTTTATCATCTGACAAATAGGTGTTGATAACCCCTGCATTCATTTTCAAATACCGGAGCTGACGGTTAGTGTTCACCTCAAATTGATGATAGGGCGTCACCCACTCACTCTTTTTGGTGTTTCCATAAAGTCGTTGGGTAATAATTAGAATGGACCGATCAAACCTCCTGATAAAATGATCAAAGGACGATTCGACATCAGCCGTCACAAAGGCATCCTGGAGTGTTTCCGGTTGCCCGTCCATGGTGGCAAGTTCCATGCCCACCCCGGTATCTTCGCCCACCGTGATGGGATAGCCAAAATTCGGGATATGTTTGCCAAGAAAATCCTTAACTTCAAAATATCCGCTGATCTCCCGGTCCATCTGGGCGAAATTGTCAATTTTTAAGACCATGGGTTCGGTTTTGGCATCATTTTTCCAGCCATCTGCGATAAACAAAAGGCTGCCGCTGAATCCGCCTGCCAGCGGCCGAAGGCTGCAGCGGGACCAATGCATGCAGAGCAGTTCAATTATCCGCAGCGCATCATCTTTTAACTGGCTCTGAATTTCAGGTGGTTCCAAGGTGCAGGGGGATAGATTGAATTCAGACACCAAAGACGGATCCATGCCGACATAGGCCGCTGTCTCGGCAAGGTCCAAAATCACCAGAACACCGTGCAGGGGAAAGGTATGGCGCAGAGCCGCATAATGTGCCTGTCTTGCCGAACTGCCCATGAGATGGGAAGAGACGGCAACATGTTCACAGCAATAGGCAGTCTTAAGATGGGTGGCGATGGCAAAGGGCTGCAATTCAGTGTGGCAGCCGGTCACAAGAAAACGGATGCCGTCATCCAGGGGAGTGCCCAATTCCAAACGCCTCCCCGTAAGGGTTTCCACGGCCCCGCAAATGGCCTGCCAGGGCACAGTGTCTGAGGGGCTTTTTATCACCTGGGCATTGAGCTGGATATCCCCAAGCTGTTTGGGGATATCCCCGCCAGCCTTCTCTATGAGATCATCCCCGTCAGATGATTCTCCTGTCCCAAGGGGCTGGATCAGGATGATGCCGATGGATTTGCCTGTCCTGCCCTCTTCCAGTGCTGTATTCAAAAACCCGGGCAAAGGGCCCTTCCCGAATTTTTTGCCAAACCCCATGAGCCGTTCAATCTCTTGACGCCCCAGACTGGTTTTTCCGGAAACAAAGGGCAGCTCAGGGCTGATATAGGCATTAGTTATATTGCTGCAGATGATCACTGTATCCGCTAAACGATTCTTGCTCATAAACGCCTTCCAATTAAAGGATTAATGTTCTGTGAAGGGGTCTTAAAACTCGCCGGTTTTTAAAATCCATATAGGGCAATCGTCTCATTTTCAAACACATTTAATAGGGTACTGAAACCGGAAATATCAAATACTTCCTGGACATCGGCATTGAGATGGCAGACCCGAAGTTCGCCGCCAACATTCTGCAATTCCTGGGCATTGGCCAGCAGTACCCGCAGGCCGGCACTGGAGATAAAATCAAGGGCTTTGAAATTTAATACTATTTTTTTTGCCCCTCCAGCCCTTAGCTCGTTTAAATGAGTTTCTGCCGCAGAAGAGGTATTCGTGTCCAGCTCTCCATCCAAAGAAACGATTTCCACATCATTTTGCTTCGTTGTTTTCATTTTCATCCCGCTTTTCTCCTTAAAGTATTAATTTATTTTCTATTTATTTCTCTTCCAAAATTTCATTATGAAAATATTTGATGAGAATGACGATGTTTTTGTCTACCCTTCTCTGGTATCTGGCTTTGTCCATCAGTGAACGGACCAGATGTATTCCCAGGCCACCTATTTTCCTGTCTTCGAGCCCGATGGTAATATCAGGAGTTTTTCCTGCAAAGGGATTAAAGGGAAGACCGTCGTCTGTTATGGAAACGATCAATTTTTTATGGGTCAGCTCAATCTCCACCCCGATGTGATGCTCTTTATCATCATCGTAGGCATAGGAAATAATATTGTTTAACAATTCATCAAATACCAGGTTCAGCTTTCTTCTGACACTAGTTGAAATATGATTTTCTTCTGAAAAAGCATTAAACGCCTGGTTCACCCTGTCGATCTGGACCAGATCGTTTGTAATATTCACCTTAAGTTTTTTTAAGGCATCAACCGGTTTTTTCTCGTATTTCACTGCCATGGCCGTTACATCGTCATATTGATCACATTCTCCTTCAAAAGCTTTAACCGCTTCCACCACATCCAGCACTATTTTTTTAACATCTTCATTTTTTCCGGAACCCATCATTTCAGCCAGACGCCTGTCCCCGAACAATGCATTTTCCCGATCATGGGCTTCTGTTACACCGTCGGTATACATGAAAAGCGTATCACCATCAAAAAGATGGTGGCTGTCTTCTTGATAGGCCAGACCCGGTCTGGCACCGATAACCGGCCCATGGCGGTTCTCCAACCGGTCGGGGTCTCCCTGTGCCCGGATGATATAGGAGGGATTGTGTCCGGCATTGGTATAGGTCAACTCCCCGGTAATAAGGTTCAGAATCCCGGTAAACAGGGTGACAAACATATAATTTTTATTGTTTTGACTCAGCTCGTCATTTACCCGGGTAACGATGCTGGCAGTGGAAAGATCATCACTGGCCCGGGCCTTGATCAATGTCCGGGTGACCGCCATGAAAAGGGCCGCCGGAACCCCTTTTCCCGAAACATCCCCCACGCAGAAACAGAGGCGGTCTTCATCAATAAAGAAAAAATCATAAAAATCTCCTCCCACCTCCCGGGCTGGGTTGAGAACGGCGTGGATGGAGAATTCAGCCCGGTCGGGAAACGGGGGGAAGGTCTGGGGGACCATGCTCATCTGAATATCACGCCCCACATTCAGTTCCTTTTGCATCCGTGCTTTCTGGGACTCGATGATGTCATAGGCAGCCTTAAGCTCATCCCGCTGTCGTTTCCTGTCCAGGTGGGTTTTTACCCTGGCCTGGACAATGGGGGGGGAAATCGGCTTGGTAAGGTAATCAACAGCCCCGCATTCAAGGCCACGGGTTTCGTCATCGGTCTCTCCCATGGCCGTCACAAAAATGATGGGTATATCACGGGTGACAACATCCGCCTTGATTTGACGGCAGACTTCATATCCGTCCATTTCAGGCATCATGATATCCAGAAGAATCAGGTCCGGCGGACTCTTGCTTACGGCCTTAAGTGCCTGGGCCCCGCTTTTGGCCGCCATGATTTTATAATCAGGTTTTAACAGGTCAGCAAGAACGTTAATGTTAAACCGTTCATCGTCAACCACCAGAATTTTTTGCTGCTGTTTTTCCATTCCTATTCCTTTCCGTTTTTATCCATCACTGCTTTTATCAGTAAGGAAACCGTTTCTGACGCTTCTTCAAACTCAAACTCTTCCACCTGTCTGGACAGTTTTTTTGCCAATTCGGCATGGGGGGAGCCGTAAAGCTGTTCTTTTAGCTGACTGGCTTTTTCTTCTGCATCCGGATCCATTTCTTCAGTCAAACGGTTCAGCTCTTCCAATGCCCGGTTGACGGCATCTATATCCAATGGGGTCCCAGCAGGTTTTTGGCCTGTTTTCTGCTCTTCCGATTTTGGGGTCAACCCCTCCAAACTGTCCATGACGATCACCATGGCGTGTCCCATCTCGGCCAACCCGTTCTCATACGAGCGTATTTCCCGGTTTTTTAAAACAGAATCCATATTTTCAGAACAACGATGAAGGTCAATGGCGCCTATTGCTCCTGACACCCCCTTTATCGTGTGGGCTAGCCGCTGGGCGATATCCAATCGTTCCTCTTTTATCGCTGCATCCAAAGCGAGAATGTCGTCATGGTGGTCCTGGTAAAAATCAATCAGCAGTTTGTGATAAAGTGTGCGATTACCGCCAACATATTTCAATCCCTTATCCATATCAATGCCTTCCAGTCTCTTTGGCAAGGGGTCTGTTTGATCCAATTGGCCAGCCAATTGTTTTTTAATATGGATTTCTTCATTGATGTTTGGGCTCACCCATTTACCGAGAGTTTGGAATAATTTATCTGGATCAATGGGTTTGGGGATGTGGTCATTCATGCCGGCATCCAGACACCTTTCCCTGTCTTTGGCCATGGCATTGGCTGTCATGGCCAAAATGGGAAGGGTTTCAAACTCAGGCTTGGAGCGAAGGATCTTTGTTGCCTCAAAACCATCCATTTCAGGCATCTGCATATCCATCAATACGGCGTCAAAGGATTCTTCACCCACCAGTTCCACCGCCTCTTTCCCGTTATTTGCAATGGTAACCCTCAGACCTGCCTGGGTAAGCAGTTCACGAGCAACCTGCTGATTGATCTTATTGTCTTCAGCCACCAGCACATGGCATCCCTGGAGGGCTTCAACGGCTTTTATTTCCCAATCTTTATCTGATCCTCCGCCTTTACGAAAGCCGCCCTTGCCCCCGAACACCTGCATGATGGTATCCAGCAGGGTTGACGGAGTCATGGGTTTGATCAAAAACCCTTCCAACCCGGCGTTATTGGCCTGGTGCATGACTTCTTCCCGGCCATATGCAGTTACCATTATAATGGTGGGGATATTGGTTAATGTCGAATGCTGTTTAATCCTTTTGGATGTCTCAATCCCATCCATACCCGGCATTCTCCAATCCATGAGAACCAGCTGGAAAGGATCATCAAGTGGCGTTACCTCAAGTATCTCCAGGGCAGCCGATCCTGAGTCTACACAGGTGACCCTGAACGAGAATGATTCCAGGGTTACCTTGAGCATATTCCGTGCGCTTTCAACATCGTCAACCACCAGCACTTTCAGTTTTTCAAGATCTACCGCCCTTTCTTTCTCTATGGTTTTTTCCATATCCAGAGCTCTTCCAAAGACAGCCGTAAATATAAACGAACTGCCTTTTCCAGGCTCACTTTCCACCCAGATCTCGCCTTTCATCAACCCTGCTAATTTTTTACTAATGGTCAATCCTAATCCCGTTCCGCCGTATTTACGTGTCGTGGAAGTGTCTGCCTGGCTAAAAGATTGAAACAATTTGTCGACCTGCTCCGGCGTCATTCCAATACCGCTGTCCTTAACCGCAAACCTGATTTCCACTTCATCATCCGTGATTTTTATCAGTTCTGATCGGATAATAATTTCCCCTTCTTCGGTGAACTTGAGCGCATTACCTGCCAGGTTCAGTAAAATCTGCCCCAGCCGCAAAGGGTCGCCGATCAATGCCCCGGGTACTGCAGGCTGGGCATCGAATAACAGCTCCAATCCTTTTTTCTGGGCTTTGATGGCAATCAGATTGCTTATATTCCCCAGCACATCATCCAGACGGAAAGGAATGGATTCCATTTCCAGCTTTCCAGCTTCAATTTTGGAAAAATCCAGGATATCGTTGATAATGCCTAAAAGTGACTGGGCAGATTGATAAACCTTTTCAATATAATCCTGCTGGCGGGGTTGAAGTTCAGTACCTAGACACAGGTGGGACAGACCAATAATTGCGTTCATGGGGGTGCGGATCTCATGGCTCATGTTGGCCAGAAAATCACTCTTTGCCTTTGTGGCTTCCTCAGCCACTTCTTTGGCTTTCTTCAGTTCCTGTGCAGCCTGTCTACGTTCGGTGATATCTTCTTTGACTGCTACAAAATGGGTGATGGTGTCATTATCATTTCGAATTGGAGAGATAATGGCATTCTCCCAATAGAGATCACCATTCTTTTTTTTGTTGGCGAACTCGCCCTGCCAGACTTCCCCTTTATTTATACTGTTCCACATGTCTTTGTAAAAACCTGGAGCCTGAATTCCGGCATTTAGTATTTTTGGATTTTGACCTATAGCCTCTTCACTCATATAGCCGGTAACTTCAGAAAATTTTGGATTCACATATTCGATGCTTCCTTCAAGATCTGTGATCACCACTGAAACCTGACTTTGTTTAATAGCCAGAGACAACTTGCGTAGGTCTTCCTCAGCTTGTTTCCTTTCTGTAATATCTCTCAAAAAGGCTGTAAAAAATGTTTGGCCCGCAAGTTCCATTTTTGAAATATTGGCCTCGGCAGGAAAAAGCCGCCCGTCCTTTGACTGGCCCTGAATTTGTCGCTGGGCATCAACAAATCGTGCTTTTGTGGATTCTTTTCGAAATTTTTCCACCTCAGCCGGATGACCGGAGCGAACCTTTTCCGGTAGCAGCATGACCAATGGTTTGCCGACAACTTCTGCAGCAGAATAACTAAAAACTTTTTCCGCTGCTGGATTAAAGAGAACGATATTTTGTTTGCTGTCTATGGTGATGATGGCATCCAGAGCGGTTTCAACAATCGATTGAATCCTTTCATTGGCCTGTTCGAGTTCCGTTGTACGTTCCAGAACCTTTACTTCAAGATCCTCTTTGGATTTTATTAAAAACCGATTGGTGCGTTCCCCGAGTACCAGTACGAACATAGTGGCCCCGACAAATAAAAACAGAGTTATTCCAGTGATAATTAACGTGGTGTTGCGCATGGTAAAATACGTTGAAAGAGCCTCAGTTACATCAATTTCTGAAGTGAGTCCCAGACCGAGGTGTTCCTCCCATAACCAGGCACCAAATACCGGTATCCCCCTATAATCCCGATAACCGTTGATGTCTGATATACTTTCTGAATGATCGCCTTGATGGTCGATTTGCATACGCTTAGCCTTTAACTTCAAGGCGCTGTCCGCCATTCGGGTTAAGGGCTGAACAGATCTTTCAACCGCAGGCTTGAAACCTTCCACCATATTTCCACCAGGGTCACGAATTTCAATGTTCAAAATACCGGATTCATCTTTATTGATTAATCCGATATCCCTGAGATGATCATCGAAACGGCTTTCTGAAAGCAATCTTGCATTCTGATCAAATGCATAGCTCTCGCCGGATTCACCGACTCTCGAGTATTGCAACACCTTTGAAAAATCGTCTGACGGATCCACTCGTTGGGCCATAACCGCAAGGATTACCCCATCTGAATCTTTAATCGGGGCAAGGAAAAACATTGTCGGGGGTAACTGCGTTTCCGATTCTTCTCCAGTCCCATAAAGGGGGATATCCGATTGAATAGGGGGAATAAATACAGCTTCTCCTTGGAAAGCCCTTTCAAGTAATTCTGGTTTGGTTTTAGCAATCAGGTTGTGGGTGCCCATATTGATATCCACATTAGAGGCAACGCTGACACCATCTGAATTGATGATGAAAAATCCCATGTCACCAAATGCCTGCTTTTTAGAATTAAAAAAGTGGCGTGCTTTTGACAAATCAGGGGCGTTTTTTAACTTATCCGTTGGAAGCAATAATAAACGCTTTGAAATTTCCAAAAGCTCCGGGTCTCTCCCCAATTGTTTTAAATAAATTTTCTTTTGTTCCGTCCAATAGTCTAAACGATCCGCCGTTGCTTTTAAAACAGTTTTGAGCTGCCTGTCTACATCTTCTAAAATTATGTTTTTGTTGTTCTGAATTACAAGCCAGCTGATAACAAAAACAAGCGATACAAAAAAACTCAGACCTAAGATGGTAAATAATCGAAATCGCCGGGAGCCGAAACCAGCTGCCAATTTTTCAACCTGGATGCGTTTAATAAGAATGGAAGCAAGGGCGCTCAGAATTAATAAAATTAGAACACTAACGGTGAAAAGTGACTTCATATCCAAAAGTGTGGAGGCGGGTTCCTGTGCTGAAGGTAGTGGTGTCTCACCAACACTTTTAAAATCGATTTCACCGAGCCAGCGCTGATAAATTTTCTGCCGCTCCTCCTGCGTTATGGATGCGATAGCTTTATTCAGGATGGCTACCAAAGGCTTCCATTCGGGATCTTTATGGACAGCAAATCTTTGGGGGTTTGGTTTAAAACCGGTATCTGCTAAAAATTGCAAATTGGTCAGTTGGGCATCTTGGGCAATCCACCGTGCAACAGCCTGATTCCCCACATAAGCATCGGCTTTGCCCCATGATAAACTTTGAAGCGCCTCCAGCGTATTTTTTACAGGCAAAAGATTAATTTCGGGAAACTCTTTCTGTAGTTTTTCCATCAAAAAGAAACCATCCTCTATAACAACCTTTTGGCCTTTTAAGTCATCCAGGGCTTCTATGCCTTTTGTTTCGTCTCTGGCAATAATAATATAACGAACTTCAAAGAAGGCATCTGTAAAATTCAAATAATCAGCTCGATCCTTTTTAATGGATATGGTTGATCCTACTTTTAATTCCCCGGCAATAACCTTGTTTAGCATCTCTTTGAATGTGGGACCGGGTTTGACTTCAAATTTAACCCCCAGTCGGTGGGATATCAATTCTAAGAAATCTGCAGCAATACCTGCATGACGACCATTTTTATCAACAAAATCTATGGGAGGCCAGGCGCCGTCAGTACCGATATCAATCTCAGAATGTTGGGAAAGCCATTTTTTTTCAACATCTGTTAAATTTACAGCCGTATCTCCCGCTGCCAGTTTTTCACTTATTATGGATTTTGTAAGCCCTCCCCCTCCTAACCAGCGATTTCTCAAACCGTTCCGTTCATCCGGTGTGATGGAATGAATGCTTTTATCAAGAATTCCTATCAAGAAACTATTCTTTTTCAAAACACCCATATGAAGTGCGGGGTTTTTCATTTTCTGTAGTCCGGCTTCATTGGCAATTTTGATATTGGGGATATAATGCTGTTCAACGGTGTTTGATATAACACCGATGCCTTCAATAAAGGCATCCACTTTTCCAAGCGATACAGCCATAATCGCTTCTAAAACAGTATTCACAATTACAAGTTCAATTTCTGGATGGCTTTCCTGAAGTTCTTTTGTAATCGCATACCCCTTAATAGCCGCCATCCTTTTGCCGGAAAGATCTTTTAAATTTTGAACACTCTGATCGCTTTGATGAACTACCAACACCGATGTCTGAGTGTAATATTTATCTGTGAAGGAAATATATGCTTTTCGTTCTTCATTGACATAAATGGCAGGCATGATATCAATCTGACCGGCTTTAAACATCTCCATAAGTTCAGACCAGGTGAAGCCGTTTACAAATTCAAATTGAAGGTTAGTTTTTTTACTGATCAACCGCATGAGATCAATCGTGTAACCCTTTGGTTCACCATTTTCAGCGAAATCAAAAGGTGGCCAATCCATTTCATTGCCAACACGTAACACCGGATTTTTCTTAATCCAGGTTAGTTCTTCGGCTGTTAACCAGGTGGCGTTTTTGGGATATAGAATATAATAAAGACGTAATTTTCCGATATCTTCATCTTCATAGACAAGAGGGTGGATGAATTGTTTTAGTTCCTTTTTTTGATTCTCAGGAATCGGTTTGTTTGTATGAAAAATATTGTTGTCTGCTTTATAAGCTTCAAAAATGATCGTTTCACTATTGGTATCAACAATATCTACTGCTCGAACCGTATCATTATCTTTCAACATGGATTTGATAACCGATGCAACAGAGACCAGGTCATATCCATAAAGAGGGACAGCAATCGCATTTGCAACTTTGTCTGCGTGTTCTCGGATTTCGACCCGCTGATCTGCAAAGAGACATGTAACAGTGAGCAAAAACAGTATGATTGTAACCAAAAACGATTTCAATTTTTTATCCTTATTAAATAATTCAATTCAGCGTTTAAACTATACTATTTTAACGCATTATTTATTAAATCAATCGTCTCCTGGGGGACTTGACGTGCACACCCGATATATCGGTAATTACCGGCCGGGATATCAAAATAGTGCGTTACCTGGAATTGAGATAAATCATATCCGGCTTTCAAAACAATCTTTTGTGCTTCTTCCTCTGCCACAAAAAAATAATCTGCCCGGCCGGCCAGGATCATTTGAAGCATCTGAATATTGCTGCTGTTCACAACCACAACGGTTTCAGGGCTAATTTTTTTTATCTGTTCGTCAATATATCTGCCATAGGAAAAGCCGTCTTTAACCAATAATTTAATGTTCTCATCCCTGAACAGAGAAATGACGTCTCTATATTGAGTTAGAGTCTGGTGTCCTTTTTTACTGATCGTTATTGCCGGCTTGTCTTGGTAAATACTCTCACTGAAACGGGCAAATTCTTCCCGTTCCGTTGTTTTGAACCAACCAATTCCACACCCCTTTTTTTTATTGTATTTTATTGTTTCCAACTGGCGTTTAAACGGCATTTTTTTCCATTGAAAAGGTATACCGGCCTTTTTAAATGCATCTGCCGCCGGTGTTGCAACTAAACCGCTCACACCACCATTGTTATCTGTTATGGCATAGGGCGCTCTTTCGAAATAGTATAAAAGGACAGGATTTTCAGCATGGACCGGCTCTGAATAGGAAATAAGTATCGATAACAATACCATTAAATTATACCTGTACATATTAGTCATCCTTGCTAAACGTAATTACCGCAAATTTAAATTGGACGGTATGGTTTGATTCTCTTTTAATGACATTAAGTATATATGTTCTCATCCAGTACTAAAGATAATGCAAATTTTTTTCTGTAAAATTGTCGAGTCGGATTCCTTTTATGTCAAACAGCTTTTGTTAAAGGGTTTCGGTCGTTTTTAAGGAACTTGTCGTCTAAATCATTTTTAAAATG
>PIVS01000508.1 GCA_003353855.1 Desulfobacteraceae bacterium | reverse complement strand
AACATTCTCTCCAATATACAGTGTTAATTTGGCAAAGGGTCCAAAAACACATCAAATCGTATGACCGTTAATTCGGTAAAAAGTATGACTGGAATTTGGTAAGTAACAATTATCACATAAACTGGCTCGGGCAGCGTATTACATTATGAAAGATGGCGTAGAGTTTGACAGCGACAAACTTTTTGCCTGAAATTCGGATAGAACGGTGAACCTAAAAGGGGTTTGGCAAAACCACATGATTTGATTGGTAACCGTTCTGTCTGATTGAATACCAATTTCTTTACCGCCTATACTGTGAACCACCAAAGGGTTGGTTATAAGCCACGAGATTTGTGCAAACAATTGGACACAGTATGGCACCAATTCTTTTCTGGGTCCGAGAACGCGGACAGGGGCCCGGTTGAGTCAGGAGTTGCTCCACTACGAGATTGTTTGAGGGTCTCTTCGTTCCTCAACCCCTGACTCAACCTACGTCTTGATCCTGATGGGTGACTGGTGCGGTGAGGATGTTACCTGTTATTTACCACACTACGGTCATAAGATAGGCGTTTTTTTACCAAATTAACAGTGTACTTTAATAGTTTTTAAACAGCGTTAATTTGGTAAAAACATCTCTTGCTTCCATCTCTGTCTCTCACCTGCAATATTTAATATCTGTTTGACTGCATAGAAGTCCTTTCCCGGAAAAAGATTTCATGATAATGACATTTCTCAGGTTATAAAAAGGAGGTGTCTTGCAGATCCGGGAATATTATTCTACAGAAGACGAATTCAAACGTTTTTATACAAACATAAAACTGTTGCTGTGCCCGCATTGTCGCCGCGTAGGTTTTTTGATCATGCACGGCTATCTCTATGGTTATGGAGAAATAGATCAGATACAACGTGGCCGTAGAATTTTCTGCAGCAACAGGAACAACAGGTTTGGCTGCGGCAAGACCTTCTCGTTTTTACTCGCTGGATGCATCAGAAACTTTGTAATTTTCGCTAAGCTCCTCTCTGGTTTTCTGGAAAGACTAAGGCAGGGATTTTGTCCGGCAGAAGCCGCCAGGAAAGCAGGTCTTACGATGAGCGCAACAACCATTTATCGTCTCTACAAAAGATTCAGACTCAACCAAAGCCGTGTCAGGTCATATCTTCTCCGCCTCAAAGCTCCTCCGCCCTTATGTGATACCGATGACCCTGTTATTCAAACCCTTACCCATCTCATATCTGTATTCAAAAATTGCACAGTCAGTAGATTTCAGCACCATTTTCAAACTTCTTTTTTACATTAATTCCAGACATTATAGGAGCTACTGCCACCGCTGACAGCCACATTACCATCACAGCATCTGGCCACTTCGAGGCTCCAAAAAGCAGCAACAGAGTAAGGTTATGTGAGAAAATGTTTTTTCTGTGTATCAAGGTATGAAATTATTTCCGCAAGGAGGATACCAATGAAAAAACCGAGTTCATATCTGAAGATGAGAATTTTAGGAGCCGTTGAAAATTCAAAAGGCAAGACCATCCGTGATCGGATCAAAAACACGGCAAAATTATCGTTTACCGACGAAGAAGGAAACAACAGAAGTTTCACCTGGAGAACAATCTCAACATGGTATTACCGCTATAAAACCCATGGGATCACTGGGGTGACCACTAAGGATCGGGCTGATAAAGGTAAAACCAGAAAGATAACGCCTGAAGAGTTATTGGAGGCCATCAACCAGGTACTTCCTCTGTTTATACCAAACCGTTATACAAAGTTTGATATTTATCGGTTATGCATTGAAAAAGGCATCCTGACAAAACAACAGTTGTCTCAAACAAGCTATTACCGTTTTATCCGGGAATATGATCTGCTTGCTGACAACATAGATAACAATAAAAAAAGACTGGCATTCGCCATGGAACATGCAGGCGATCTGTGGCAGGCCGATACTATGTTTGGACCGTACATAAAACAGGGCGGTAAAATGGTCCAGACAAAACTGATCGCCTTTATTGATGACGCATCAAGGCTGATCTGCCATGGCCAGTTCTTTACAAGTGAGAACACCGATGCCCTCATAACTGCCTTAAAATCTGCATTCTACAAAAGAGGTGTCCCCAAACAGCTCTATGTTGATAACGGTTCCATCTATTCGTCCCAGGAATTAACACTGATCTGTGCCAGGGTTGGCTGTATTTTAAGACATACTCCGGTAAGAGACGGAGCATCAAAAGGGAAGATTGAAAGATTTTTCAGAGGACTGCGAGACAGATTTCTTGCAAGAAAACTCGACCTCTCCTCACTGCAAGTTTTGAACAAACAACTCACCCATTGGATCGAAGAGCAGTACAACGCACAAAAACATTCGGCCATTGGTATGCCGCCTCTGCAACGTTTCGCACTCGATATGAAACAGATCAACTTCCTGCCACCCAATAAGGCCAACGACGAGTTGTTCTACTGTGAAGAGACCAGAAAGGTTAAAAAAGATAATACCTTCTCGTTTAAAAATATCCGTTATGAAGCCCCGGCTGACCTGAGGAACAAACCTATAACTATCCGTTTTGACAGGCATAGGCTGGACAAGGTAATTGTCTATTACAAGAACATCCGTGCAGGTCAGGCACAACTGCTCGATCTTGTCGCCAACTCAAAGATAAAAAGAGGTGAGATATGATCAGGTCATTTTATGGTATAGATGTTAATCCATTTGTATCGGATAACGTTGAGCTCCTTGATCATCAGCAGGAAGTCTTTGATATTATGCAGGTTCATTCACATCAAGGTGGCTTGTGTTTACTCATGGGAGAACCCGGCACGGGAAAAAGTGTCATTAAAGATACTATCCGGCAACAGGCTACCAAAATGGTAAAGGTTGTCAATATAGGTAGAACACTGCATACCTATTTCAACACCATTAAGATCCTCTGCCATGCCTTTAAAATTGAGCATGGCGGCACCTCGTTTTCTCTTGAAAAACGACTTATCGAGGAAGCGTATAACCTCAACAATATAGGGAGAATTCTCATCGTGATTATAGACGAGGCTCATCTGATGGACATGCAGACTTTAAGAAAACTCAGGCTGCTTTTTGAGGATTTCCCTAAAAATCATAACATCATCCTGGTGGGTCAGCTGCCATTGATCCACACTATAGCACTTAAAGTCAACGACGACATAAAATCCAGGGTGACATATTCCACGGTTTTGCCAAAATTGAATCCTGACGATATGGAATTATTTATTCTCAAGGAGCTAGATACAGCTGGTCTTCCGCATAATACCTTTACTGAAGACGCTCTCGCTTTGATCATAAGAAGCTGTGATGGTATCTTGAGAAAAGCAAAAAATCTCTGCCTTTCCTGTATGGTCGGAGCTGTCAGAGCGAGGAAGAGGATAATTGGTATCGATATTGTCAACAGCGTCTTAATTCAGCCGCACTGGAGAATAGAAAAAGATATAGAAATTCTGAATGGTTAGATAAATTTCAAAAGGTTCGGTGAAACGGAGGTAAGCTCTACTGAGGAGTAACTTGCTGAGGGATAGCCGAATGGCGACGACGAAATATCGTCATCGGGGGAGTCTTCGGACTCCCCTTTTTGTTTGGTGCTGATATTTCAGAGGAGCCCTATGCCTTAAAAAACCTACGAGTTTTGAGCGAAGCGAAAAAACATCCTCTAGAC
>PIVS01001039.1 GCA_003353855.1 Desulfobacteraceae bacterium | reverse complement strand
CCGTCCATCCGATCCATTCATCCCGGGCGCGCATCCGCCAGGCAGGACTTGAAAACTGGAGACAACCCACCACCTCCCGCTGTGGCCGGTTTACGTAAATCACATACTGTATGCGCCAGCTCACGACGGCTGATACCACCAAAGGTACCAACAATATCCTGAATCAGTATTATATCTTCGCTTGAAAAATCACGTCCACAAAAAGTTTGTTTCTTTATTTTTTGCATGACATATACCTCCCGTTATTCTTACATAACGAAAATATGGCATATTGTTCTGCTAAAAATTATTGCACCATATAGCGGCCGTCATCACACAGCCTCGTGAAGATAGATTTAAAAAATCAAAGGAGATATCCGTTTGCGAGGATGGATTGAAAATTTCAGGCTCTAAAACAGCAAAAGCCACTGTAATTACAGTAGCTTTGATAAAGATGGTGCCGAAGGGGAGATTCGAACTCCCCTTCCGGGGGCTAAGGCGCTGTAATTACACAGACTTTTTTTGTGGGTGGACAACCGCCGGACAACATTTTAAGGGAAAGGGGGCTTCAAATAGCTCCCTTTTTTTTATGCCTTAGCCCCCCCCTCCCCCAACATTCTTGACAACCTGAACACTGGATTATACCATACCATAACATCATCCACGATTCTCTCAGGGGGTGGCAGATACATGATACATTTTGAAAGTCTACAATGGACAAGCAAAGAACATAACGCAATTGTTAACCACCCCCAATACCCCAGGGGGGTTATGATATCAAACCCTAAAAAGTATATCATTGGGGTTAATGACCGGCTTTTAAAAATGTTAGGCTATAGTGACGATAAAGAGTTGGTTGGGCAACCTGCCGCTGTTTTTATGTCTCCGCCCTATGCTATTTATGACCCCAAGA
>PIVS01000507.1 GCA_003353855.1 Desulfobacteraceae bacterium | reverse complement strand
TTTGATACACTTTTTTAAGCCGAATTTTATCTTTTTCTGTGATTTGCTTCAATTTATTCTTCCAATATCAAGATAGTTATTTACAAGGGGCTACAGTAGCAGGCTCATTTGGAACAAAGTATGTCGTATTTTCAGATTGGGAGAGTTCAATTGGTGCACCCTTAGCCACTCCTATAACGATACCAATTTCCCACCATTTTTCTCCTTTTACAAGTCCTATTGAGAATGGCCCCAATCCACCAGTAGTGACTGTTGTATCTCCCTCAATAGATCCTGTGTAACCACCTACTTCTAACCCAACAGATGCAGCAAGGCCTTTTGATTCTCCTTTAGTTAGGTAAACACCAGCCCCCAAACTGCTATCCACTGCCCATCCTTTTCCAGCATTCCCACCCTTTTCTACTACAGCAACAACACCACTTCCACCAATCCATGCTGATGCTAACCCTTCTGGATCAATTAAATTAACAGGATCATTCAGGACATTAAACCTATTGAGCAGTTTTGACCTTTAAGCGCATCCCCTTCAATATCAACCTTTTCCATCGATTATTCAAGCTTGTAAAAGAGCTGTTTTGAACCTAAAAATGATCCCGGCGTATCCGAACTTCACCACCATTTCTTTGATATGTCATACTACGGATAGTGCCTGTAATCAAAGGGTTTTTAAGGCAGTTAAAATAAAAAATTAATGCCTGTAATGGTTGTTTTTTCTTTTAACCGCTGGAACTTCAACTGCAATGCTGGTGGCGAGTTGTTAATATAAAATTGGCAGGCTCTGCGCGCAGGGTGCGGAAGCCTGCCTTCTTTTCAGGCAGGCTGGAGCCCGAGCACAGCAGCCCTTCCTTTTAGGGGAAGCGGAAGGCCTGTGGAGGTGGCGAAGGGCGCATAGGGAGCGGAGCATTGCGTAAAGTATACATAATTGATGTTATGTCTAGTGGAGAGAGGGAAGCCTGGTTGGCGCAGAGCTTGCGCTTTTTGCAAGACCTGTGACAGACCGGCCATGTCCGATAATGGGCCATTATCGGACATGCCGAACGTAGCGACTTTACGCAATGTGCAGCGACCGGCGTGCCCGTAGCTGCCGGAACAGGACTGCAGCGGGCGGGAGGGCATATAAAATTAGGCTGGCTGCCCTCGCAGGTGTTGGAGCCCGCCAGGCTTTTTTGGCGGGCGGAGACCCGAGAAGGCAGACGATACCTTGTCTTAAAAACAGTTAAAGAACTACTCCCGATCTTTCTCCCGGGGATGACATTGTTTATGAACTGCCTTCAAATCAGTGATATTCAAGTGGGTATAAATCTGGGTGGTGTTCAGTGATCTGTGCCCCAGGATCTTCCGGATAGTATTCAGATCAGCCTTGTTTTTGAGCATGGCCGTGGCGCAGGAGTGCCGGAACGTATGGGGGTGGACGTTCTTTTTGATCTTGGCTTTTTTTGCATATTTCTTTACCAGCTCCCATACCATGTTCTTGGACAGCCGGTTTCCTCTCAAGGATAAAAACAAATGATTGTTGTATGGGTCTTTGATCAGATCCGGCCGGACAGATTTAATGTAGTTTTCAAGATAACGGCAGGCGATCCTGCCCAGGGGTACAATCCTGTCCTTTTGTCCCTTACCGTTGTCGATCCTTAAAAACCCGTCATGGTAATCTACATCATTTAAGGTCAGGTTGTTAACCTCTTCTTTGCGGACCCCGCTGGTGTACAACACTTCAAGGATCACCCGGTCCCTGTATCCGATAACGGTTTTGATGTCCGGAGTATGGATCAGTCTTCTTGCCTCGGAAGGGCTTAATATACCTTTGGGCAGCATTTTGGGTGTTCTGGCGTACTGGATATCCCTTGCCGGATCAGAGACGATAAAATCTCTTTCATACAAGAACCGGGTGAACTGCTTGACCGCCGACAGCATCCCGTTTTGATACCCCACACTGTTCTGCCTTCCTTTGGCATTAATTACCTGGTAAAGCTCAACCTGGTAGGATCTGATTGCATCTTTGGTGATGGTATCGATGGCGGTAATATTGTTTTGTATCAGCCATGCGGTAAACTTTTCAAGTTTCCAGCAGGTCTGCTCTATGGTCCTTGCAGCAAAGTTGCGGACCTTCAAAGACTGCATGAGCAGATCTTTATGCAGCCTAAACGGATCGTCTTTCATAGTAACCCTTGACCCTTTCTATCCTGGGTCTGCTTGTTTTAATGTTTTCTTTATCCTTCTCCCTTGGATGGGTCTTCTGATGCTCTTTTTTAATATCCAGTCCAAGGGATCTGATATAAACCTGGGTGGTCTTAAGATTTGCATGGCCCATCATTTTTTGAACCGCCCGGATGTCCGCACCGTTTTTCACCAGCACCGTTGCAAAGGTATGCCTGAACGTATGGGCCGTGACCTGCTTTTTTATTTTAGCTGCTTTCCGGCATCTGCGGATCATGATGGATACAACCGCCTTGCTGACAGGGCTGCCAAGATAATCCATAAACAAATAACGGCTGGTCCGATTCTTTTGGGCAAACCTGGGCCTTACCTTGGATATATACTCCCGCAGGAACTTCACTGCATGTTTACCCAGGGGCACCACACGGTCCTTGGATCCTTTGCCCTTGTTGATCCTTAAGACACCCCCCATAAGATCTGCATCATAAATAGTCAGAGAACACAGCTCATTGAGCCGGATCCCGGTGGAGTAAAACACCTCCAGCAGGGTCCGATCACGGATACCGGTCAAAGTACCAAGGTTGGGCTGATCAAATATCCTGCCAACTTCTTTGGGGGTAAGGACCGGTTTTAACCGGATATTTTTTTTAGGTTCTCTGATAAAATCTGCAGGATCAATAAAAATCACATTGGTCTTTTCCAGGAACTCAAAGAACCTTTTTACCGACCGTATTTTAATACTGACAGTACCGGTGCTGTAAGGTTTGTTCTGATCGTTCCTATAATCCCAAAGATTGGCAATCCAGGATTCTATCATGGTGGTGGTCACCTGTTTAATATCCTTAACATTCATTGACTGCAAAAAAGCCTTTGCGTGCATGGCATACGCCTTGACAGTAGCAGGGCTTCTGTTCAGCACCTTGAGGTGTTCCTGGAACCGGAACAACAGTTCTCTATGCATATGATCCTCCTATTTATCAATATGATTCTTCTGTTAAACCGTGACAGCAAAGCACCTGCAGCATATTGGAACCTTCCCATGAGCCGGGCCGTTCGACTGCCAGCACAACATCTTCCTTCAGTATCTTTATCAGTTCACAGGCACCTACAGATTCTCGGGTCAACGGATCCCGCAGTTCAAGCTCCCGGACTGCTTCTATAAATGTCATGTTTCCCCCTTTCGGTTATGATGATAATTTTAATAGAGTTGCTTTTATTAGTTTTATCTCAATGACCACCAAGTTGAACGTCAATACGCTTCAAAACCTTTATGGTAAAGCCATTTGGCAGTTAAAAAATAAATCACGAACCATGCTCAATGCGGGCTCGAACTGCCCTCGTAGTTGTTTTTTTCATGCTCTAAGTTCACGTTTTACCCCTCGTTCTTGTCCATGATCCCGGCTTTTAACGCTTTTTCTTTTAACTGCTTAATATCGGTAAGCCCGATCACAAAGGGTTGTCCGTCTTCTCCTTCGCCATTGTAGGCCAGCTCGTAAACATATTCTTT
>PIVS01000506.1 GCA_003353855.1 Desulfobacteraceae bacterium | reverse complement strand
GTTGCAACCAACCAAAACGGCACGGCTGAAACCCGCACCGTGGACAAGGATAACCAGTACACTTCCATCACAGGCCTTGCCCCCTCCTATGATGCCAACGGCAACATGACCAACTTTAAAGGTAAAACCTATGTCTATGACTGGGCCAACCGCTTGATCCGGGTTGAGGAAAACAGCCTGGTCCAGCAGGAGTACTTCTATGATGCCCAGAACCGCCGGGTTTTAAATAAAGATTACACAGACCTATACTCCGTAACCACAACAGAATATATCTACCAAGGCAGCCGGGTGATAGAGGAATACAAGGACAACACTCTTGATAAAACCTTTGTCTATGCAGACTACATGGATGACCCCATCTGCATGACAGCAGGTGGCAACACCTATTATTACATCAAGGACCGGCAGTTCAGTGTCAAAGCGCTCACCGACACCACAGGAAATATTGTTGAATCTTATGATTATTCTGCGTATGGTGTGATGACGGTCTTTGATAATCTAAATGTCGATATCACCGCCACAGGCTCTGATTTGGGCAATCCCTACGGATATACGGGCAGGCGGTGGGACGGCTACTCAGACCTCTGGTATTACAGAAACCGGATGTATTCTCCTGTGCTTGGCAGGTTCATGCAAAAGGACCCGGCAGGGTATGTGGACGGGTTGAATCTGTATGCTTATGTGATGAATAATCCTCTGCTTTATACAGATCCCGACGGATTGATGCTGAGTACTACTTATAACGCATGGGAATCCATCGCAGTAGATATTTGCCAAAATACTTTCGATTATTGGTATCCAGAGACCCAGGAGATGTATGCAAATACCATTGAATTTTGGCATTATTCAGATGATGGAATCAATTTCATTAATAATACAGTCGATCAGGCTATTTCATTTTCTTTTGAAACAAAAAATTTTTTCACTGGATCAGATGACTATTATGAAGGGGGATTTGATATTCGAAATAATGTCCTCCCCGGAACAATAGGAGTAAAAACAGGAGGCGGCATAACAAAATGGGGCATGAAATTTGGAGGCGATTTGGCTTTTACCATTGATCAAAATGGAGATTATGCCTTAATCGGCTCACTTGAGAGCGGCGCTGGTCTGGGAAACACGCATGGCGCCTTCATGATGGGTATATTGGGTTCCCCCCTGTCAAATACAAATGATTACTTAGATTCTGCTTGGAATCTTCAAGGAAGCTATAGTGGGTATGCAGCTTCTTTTAGTGTACCAATAAGCGAGGACAATAATTATAATGGCATAATACCTGATAAGTATTTTTTTGAATTTGGTAGAACGTGGTATTTGGAAGAATTGAAGGGTTTAACTGGGACAGGAGATATTGGATTTACAATATCTAATGCAAAACCGATAGGAATTCAGGGAAATTTTATTAATAATTTAAATTATATATTTGATTATAAGCCCAAATAAAATGAGGAGATAGATGGAATTTTATCTCATAATAGTATTAAGTTTATTCGCAGTTGATTTTTTATTTATAGGCATAGTGCTTCGTGTATTAGGTGCCTTGAATATATTAAAAACGGTGAAACCGATAAAAAGGTCAGATCTGAAAAAAAAATATATTGAAGATAGTCTTTTCCCTAGTCATTCAACAAATACAATTAAAACAAATCTAAAGGACCGCCCTATTGACCCCAAAAAAGAAAGATTCACTATTAAGTCAATCCTTTTAACACACGACTATCTGATCATACGACGTACATATTTAACTTGCCTTTTAAAAATTAGAATGGATTTAATTACTTCTTATAAAACAACAAAAAAGATGATTGGAACAGAAGTAAAATTAAATATAATTGATGAAAAAGAAATGGCATATTTCACCTTTAGAACTAAAAAAATTAATCAATGGATTGAAGCCTTTGAAAAAATAAATATAAAAAGGGATCGTGAATAGGGCCTGCTTGTAGTTATGACTGCTCAAATTACCATTGCATATGACCAGTACAAACCTGAACAGTTCAAAAGGGTTACGGATTTTAACGGGCGGTATTGTGAATACCTTTATGACGGGGATGACCCTGAGAACAATACAACCACCTACGAATACCTCAAAGACCAGGAGAACCCGCCCTCCCTTGGAAAACTTTCAAAACTTGTGGTGTCAGTTACAAACGGAACGACCTGCCTCATGAGAAGAAACCCAAAAAAGCTAAAACATCTGTGAGTGCTTCTCCAATGGCCATGGACTCTTCCCATAAATCTGTTCAAATAGATGATAGAGAGCATTTTGGCCTTATAGCCCAGGAAGTCGAGGCCGTTTATCTTGATATGGTTTATACCGATGATGAAGGTATGAAGGGTATTTGTACAATGTCTCCATTGGGATGGTTATGAACCAGGGAAACTGTATGGGAATCGGGCAACTCAAAAAGGTGCCCTGACATCTGATTGACTATAGCTGTGGTTTCTTGGTTGCTGCCTTTACTATATTTGTGAAGGGTTAAGACACTGCCGGTTCGGTGGGCGGTATGCAGGTAGCACTCTTCTTGGGCAGATCCAGAAAGGAATGATAACATTCCGGCAGCCTCACGGCAGCTTTTAACCGTTCTTCTGGAGAATTTTTTTTGATAACTTTCTTCAAGGCCGACCACGGGGAATGTGGTGGGCAGGATTCGACTTTGCCGTTCAAGCTCATGGGTTCCTCCCTTTCCCCATATATTTTTTATAAAATTATGATGGCAGATTGATTGGCAGCGAAGCTGCCCTGGGTGCGCTTATTTATGTAATAAGATTATTCTGGCAAAATTGCTCAGGATCAACTATATCTTCAAATCAGTTGATTTTCGGATTTTACCTAACCCGTATTTAAATTGGTTGGATATTATTAAAATTTTCAGAAGGTGCGGCTTTCCAATGAATAAGAGAATAATCGGGTTCGTTAATTATTTTGTTATGTTTTTTATATTAATCAAGGAAGCAGAATGATAGATTTTTCAGTATTAGAAACAGTTCTTACCAGTGTTAAAACAGCAACAGATATTGCAAAAGTAATTAAACAAAGTGAAATATCACTTGAAGATGCTGAAATAAAATTAAAAATTGCTGATTTGATAAGTACTTTAGCAGATGTAAAGCTTGAATTGGCCCATATTCAGGACGTTCTACGTGAAAAAGATGAAAAAATATTATCACTCGAAAATCAATTAAAGCTTCGAAAGAAATTAAATTATGATGGAAAATGCTACTGGGCTGAAAATGATGATGTCCCATTTTGTGCTGTTTGCCACGAAAAAGATTCGAGGCATCACCACTTAACTTATTTTCCTAAAAATGCAATGGGTGGTGAGAGATATTATTGCAAAATTTGTAAGAATATGTTTCATCTCTAATCTTTGAAACATAATAAATGCTTGAACTCAGACCGGGCTATACGCGCGTTTTTTAACATAGTTGTTTTTTTGAATTTATTAACTTTTTTAAAGTCTGTAGCCTACTACGCCCGGCTCGGTTAAGCACGGTGTTAAATGGAACAAAGGAACTATAAATAAAATCGATATTGCAGTTCATCAACGGGAGCATTACCTGTTTCTCCCAAAAATCTACGGAAACCGGAATAAATTTCATTAATTCCAGTGATAATTGTCGAAAGTTTCTGCTAATGGTTAGTAACCAGGGTAGACAACCGCTG
>PIVS01000505.1 GCA_003353855.1 Desulfobacteraceae bacterium | reverse complement strand
ATTTCCACGGCCATGCTCTGGGAACTTGCCATGAACCTGATTTCAAAAAAGCCACTCTCCATAGGAGATCTGGATTCCGCAGTGATCGGTATGATTTTCGGTATCATGCTGCCGGCAACTTCCCCCTGGTGGCTGATAGTGGTAGGGACCTTTGTAGCCGTGATCATCGGAAAGATGATCTTTGGCGGTATCGGTGCCAACCCCTTTAACCCAGCTCTCATCGGCATGTCCTTTCTCATGCTCTCCTGGAAGGTGATGTTTGATTTTGATGCGGCCTATGTCAATTATGATTTTGGTTTCACAGCCCTAGCCCCCCTGGCCGCCCTGAAATTCCAGGGAGCAGCCGGAATTGCAGATCTTTTCCCCATTGGGGACCTGATCATGGGCAAACAGGTGGGCGCCATCGGATCCACCTTTGGATTGGGGATTATCCTCGGCGGCATCTACCTGATCCTCCGGGGTTACATCCGCTGGGAAATTTCACTGTCCTTCATCCTGGGTATCATTGTAACGGCAATGGCTTTCAACATGTCAAATCCGGAAGTTTATGGCGGTCCCGCCATTCATCTTTTTTCCGGTTATACCCTGTTGGGCGCTTTTTTTCTGGCCACTGAAAATTCATCTTCCCCGGTGAACAGGATTCCCATGTTTTTGTATGGATTTTTAGCCGGTTTGATGATTATTCTCATGCGCAATATCGGGGTATATGAAGATGGAACCGTACTGGCCATCCTGCTGCTGAACCTTGTGAACCCCCTCATTGATACCATTAGACCAAAAGTTTTGGGAAAGGGAGTAAACAATGCGTGAAATGATTAATATGATCGTTGTATTGACTGTATTGACCGCTTTTTCAGGCGGGCTGCTTGCCGCTGTACAATCAGGCACCCAACTCAAAATTGAAAATCAGGTCCTGAAATTCCAAAAAGCTCCTGCCATTGCAGAGATTTTCCCGGAAGCCACAAATGATCCTCTGGCAGAAAGATTCACGGTAAAAACAGATGATATCGAACTTCAGGTATTTCCCGGAACTCTATCCGACGGCTCAAAAGCCGTTGCCTTTGAAACAAAAGGAGGCGGATTCGGTGGCCCAATCGGCCTTATGGTGGGAATCAATATTGAAACCGACCAGATTATCCAGGTCAGGATGACAACCCATGCAGAGACACCTGGTATCGGAACAAGGGCCAAAGATGATCTTTCCTTTGTATCTCAGTTTGCAGGAAAAAGCCTTGATACGAACTTCGCCTTAAAAGACGAGGGGGAGATTGATGCAATATCCGGAGCCACGGTTACCTCAAAAGGTATCTCTCTTGCGGCAATCCAGGCAAAGGAAATTTATCAGAAGCTGAAACCTGAAATTATCAAACAGATAAAATAAGGCAACCTATTTAGTATCTACTAGGAGATATAAACTATGGCACAATCCTTGGCAAAAGAATTTACAAAAGGACTCTGGGCTGAAATACCGCCATTCCGGCTTGTTCTGGGTCTTTGCCCTGTCCTGGCCGTCACAAAATCCGTTGAAAACGGTATTGGCATGGGCATTGCCACCACCTTTGTTCTTATTTTCTCAAACCTTTTAATTTCACTTCTTCGGAACATTATTCCGTCAAAGGTCAGAATTGCCTGTTATATTGTCATTATCGCCACCTTTGTTACCATTGTGGAATTGTTAATGCAGGCTTATACCTATGAACTGTTTCTGAAATTGGGAATTTTCATCCCGTTGATAGTGGTAAATTGTATAGTCCTTGGAAGGGCCGAGGCATTTGCCAGTAAAAACAGTCCAATCTTTTCCGTTGCAGACGGACTGGGAATCGGTATAGGATTCACACTTTCCCTTTCTTCCCTCGGAGCTTTAAGGGAACTTTTAGGTAACGGCACCCTGACCATTTGGGGAGGTGTTCCCGCCTTTGAAATGGGCGCCAATTTTCTTCCCTTCAAGTTCATGGTTGAGGCACCCGGTGCATTTGTAGGCCTGGGACTGATGCTCTGTATAATGAACCTCATTGGTAAAAAATAAAAAGGAGATAACTCATGGGTGATTTATTCGTCCTGGCCATCAGCTGCATTTTCATCAACAATATTCTCCTTGCCCAGTTTCTTGGCTGCTGCCCTTTTCTCGGGACATCCAAAAAAATGGAAACAGCCGTGGGAATGGCAATGGCCGTCATCTTTGTCCTGGTCATGGCCGGTATTATTACATGGACAGTTGATACCTACCTGTTAAAGGCATTGAATGTTGAATATTTACGTACTGTTTCCTTTATCCTGGTCATTGCATCCCTGGTCCAGTTTGTGGAAATGTTCCTGAAAAAAAGCATCCCCGGCCTCTATGCAGGCCTGGGTATTTTTCTTCCCCTGATCACGACCAACTGTGCGGTCATGGGGGTCTGTTTGATCAACATCAAGGAAGAATCCAGCTTTCTTGAAGCAGCCGTATCCTCTTTTTCCTATGCACTGGGATTCGGACTTGCCCTGATCCTGTTCGCAGGGGTAAGGGAAAGGATAAATATAGCCAGGGTGCCAAAACCCCTGCAGGACACTTCCATCGGCCTTGTGACCGCAGGAATGATTGCGCTTACATTCATGTCATTTAAGGGAATGGTTTAAAACAATGTATTGGAATAATTTCTCCGCAAAAGTGTTCATATAGGAGAATGTTCTAACTAAATCAAGGTGATAATATGATTCCAGCTTTATTATTCATGTTAGGTATCGGTGCTGTGTGCGGTATTGTGCTGAGCCTCTCCTCCAAGGTCTTTTATGTATATGAAGACCCCAGGATTTCCCAGGTCGAAAACAACCTGGCCGCTGCCAATTGCGGCGGGTGCGGCTATGCCGGCTGCTCTGCGGCAGCAGAAGCCATTGTAACAGGCAAAGAAGGCCCCAGCCTCTGTGTTATCAACAGCAAGGAAGGGGTGGAAGCCGTTTCTAAAATCATGGGAGTTGATGCCGGCGCTGCGGAAAGCCCCATGTCCTATAATATGTGTGAAGGCGGCTTTCGGGCTGATGATAAATACCATTACATGGGGGTTTCCTCCTGCAAGGCCATGTCCGTTGTTTTCGGCGGCAGCCGGGTTTGCGGTGTCGGCTGTATCGGTCTTGGCGATTGTGTCAAATCCTGTCAGTTTGATGCGGTTTATATGGGCTCCGATGGCCATCCGGTTGTGATTGATGACAAATGCGTTGGCTGCGGCGCCTGCCAGAAAGCCTGCCCCAAGGATATTATCGAGGTAAAAACCCTTTCTGAAAAACTGATGAAGTTTAATCAGAAAAATGATCCCCTGGCGCCCTGTGCCCAGACCTGTCCGGCCGAGATCAATATTCCCAGATATATCAACCAGCTTCGGGAGGGCAAATACAAAGAAGCCGTCCAGACCATCCGGATGAGAAATCCCCTGCCCCTTGCCTGCGGCCGGGTCTGCCCCCACCCCTGTGAAGATCAATGCCGCAGGGGGGTTGAAGACGAACCCGTCTCCATCAACCAGCTCAAACGCTTTGTTGCAGACTATGAAATGAATTCCGGCAGTAGAATACCCATCACCTGTGCACCGGATACCGGCAAAAAAATCGCCGTTATCGGCGGCGGACCTGCCGGTCTTTCCTGTGCCTTCTTTTTACGGCGAATCGGTCACAAGGTTGACATATTTGAGGCCATGCCAAAACTTGG
>PIVS01001038.1 GCA_003353855.1 Desulfobacteraceae bacterium | reverse complement strand
GTAGGCCTCTGCGTGTTCCTCTATTTGACTGTACTCTTTGTGGAAACAACCCCTGCTGCCTTTGAATGGCTGGGCTTTAAACGACTGCGCACCTGGGTAATGCGCCTTACACTGGTCCTCACCATTTTCGGTGTGGTGCTGTCCACCCTGCACCAGTCCTCCCTGGGCGCATTATTTATGATCGCTCCCTCTAAACTGCACCCCCTGTGGTATTCAGGATATCTGCATGTTTACTTTTTTATTTCCTCTATGTTTGCTGGCATGTCCATGGTTATCTTTGAGGGCAGCATGGCCCACCGATGGCTCCACCACAAAATGGATGACACCCACCTGGCTGAATCCACCGGAGTGGCGTTGGGATTTGGCAAGGCAGCCTCCTTTGTGATGATGGGCTATGTGGCAATTAAAATTATCGGTCTTGCCGTGGATAATAATTGGCATTACCTGACCACTGGATGGGGCGCCTGGTACCTGCTGGAACTAATCGGATTTGTCCTTTTTCCGGCCATCCTTTACAGTGTGGGTGCAAGGGAAAAAAACCTGCTTTTTATTCGAATAGCATCCATGTGGACGGTTTTGGGCATTGTACTCAACCGTCTCAATATATCCGTGATTGCCTTTAACTGGCACCTGCCTTCTGCAGAGCGCTATGTGCCAAGTTTTATGGAAGTGGGCACCACTATTTTCATCGTCTTCGTGGGCATAACCGCCTATCGGGTGATCACAGCCAAGATGCCAATTTTAAGTGAACATCCTGACTACAAAGAAGAGCATTACTAAGGAGAATCAACCATGGAATTTTTTACTCTCCACGATTTTATGACATATACCAAGGGAATTACCTACCTTGTGATGGGTGCAATTTTAATTTTCATGCCGCTGTACTGGCTTTACCT
>PIVS01001037.1 GCA_003353855.1 Desulfobacteraceae bacterium | reverse complement strand
TGTTAAGGTTGGCTGTGAATGTCATGTCATACTCCTTTGATAAAGTTCCGGATCAGCCGTTTTCCCACGGTGGTCATAAATGATTCCGGGTGGAACTGCACTCCCTGGGTGGGGTGGGATTTGTGACGGATGCCCATAATTTCGCCGTCTTCGGTCCTGGCTGTTATCATAAGACAGTCTGGCAGGTCTTCTTCCCGGATTGCCAGGGAATGGTAGCGCATCACGGAAAAGGGTTTTTTCATGCCGGAAAAAATATGCTTTCCATCGGCAATGACCATGGAAGTTTTGCCATGCATGATCTTCTTGGCATGGATGATGGTCCCTCCGAAACTCTGGGCAATGGTCTGGTGGCCGAGACAAACCCCTAAAATGGGAATTTTACCGGACAAATTCTTTACTACATCCAGTGAAACCCCTGCATCCTCTGGTCTTCCAGGCCCGGGAGAGAGCACGATGGCTTGGGGATTTAATTCACTTAGCTCCTCCACGGATATTTTGTCGTTTCTGAAAACTTCCACCTCAACCCCGGTGTGGAGAATATAGTGGACCAGGTTAAAGGTAAAAGAATCATAGTTATCAATGATGACTACCCGCTGGTTCTGGATTTCCTGCATTTATCTGCCTCCGTTTATATTTGAAAGGGCAAGTTTCAAAGCACTTTCCACACTCTTTGCCTTGTTTTTACACTCTTCAAGTTCTGCTTTGGGATCTGAGTCATGGACAATCCCGGCACCGGCCTGGACAGTCAGGGTATCATTTTCCATGACAGCCGTACGTATGGTTATGGCAAAATCCATATTGCCGTTAAATGAAATATATCCGGCAGCCCCTCCATACACCCCCCTGGGACGATTTTCAAGTTCTGAAATGATTTCCATGGCCCTTATCTTCGGGGCACC
>PIVS01000063.1 GCA_003353855.1 Desulfobacteraceae bacterium | reverse complement strand
GTGTGATTTAATGGCCTGTGCCGGTTAAACCCAATAATTTTTGGACCTAGGAGTTTAAGAATGCGACAATACTTTGAAAAGATGACAGAATTTGGCAGTGAACTGAACAAGGGTAAAATTCTCAGCTCGGAAAAAAACCTTGCACAGGTCCGGGAAGTGGAAGCCGGTATCGAAGTTGAAGTGGAAAAGGTAAAAAATGCCGGAATGCCCGCAGAGAAGATTAATGCCCGGGGCGTTATGACCGTGTGGCAGCGTCTGGAATATCTCATTGATCCCGGCACCTGGCACCCCCTGCATACGCTGTTCAACCCCGAGGATAATGAGGAGGGTACCACCAATGTCATTGACGGCCTGGCCAAAATCTCGGGTAACTGGGCCGTGGTTATAGGGTTTGACAACAAGGTCATGGCCGGTGCCTGGCTTCCTGGACAGCCGGAAAATATTTTAAGAGCCACCGACCTTTCCAAACGTTTGAACATCCCCCTGGTCTGGCTTGTTAACTGCTCCGGCGTTAAATTGACAGAACAAGAAAAATTTTATGCCAACAGAAGGGGATCCGGAACTACCTTTTATCGCCATGCCGAATTGGAACAATTGGGAATTCCTATCCTGGCGGGAATCTACGGCACTAATCCCGCCGGCGGCGGATACCAGGGTATAAGCCCCACTATTTTGTTTGCCCATAAAAATTGTAATATTGCAGTGGGGGGCGGCGGTATCTTAAGCGGCATGTCTCCCAAGGGGCATTTCGACGTTGCGGGGGCGGAATTATTGATTGATGCTGCCAAACGATACAAGGCAAAACCGCCTGGATCGGTGGAAGTTCACCATGATTCAACCGGTTTTTTCCGATATGTTTATGAAGAGGAAAAAGGGGTGTTGGACGGGCTCAAGGATTATATGAAAGACATGCCCTCCTATAACCCGAAATTTTTCCGGGTGGCTGAACCGGCGGAACCCAGATTCCCTGCCGCGGATCTTTCCCGCTTGATCCCCATCAACCAGAAACAGATCTACGATTTCAGGGAAGTTCTGGCTCGTTTGGTGGATGGCAGCGAGCACATGGAGTTCAGGCCGGATTACGGACCCGAGGTCTATACGGGTCTTTGTAAGATAGATGGGTTTTTGGTGGCATGTATCGGCAACAACCAGGGCTGGCTGGGTGAAGACTATCCCGAATATGCGGATTACGGCGGCATTGGCGGTAAACTCTATCGCCAGGGCCTGATCAAAATGAATGAATTTGTCACCCTCTGCGGCCGGGATCGGATCCCGGTGATCTGGTTCCAGGATACATCCGGCATCGATGTGGGGGATATTGCGGAAAAGGCGGAACTTCTGGGGATAGGACAATCCCTGATCTATTCCATCCAGCAGACAGATGTGCCCATGACCCTGGTAACCCTGCGAAAGGGCACGGCCGCCGCCCACTATGTCATGGGCGGCCCCACTGCCAACCGCCACAACGCCTTTACCCTGGGGCTTGCCACCACGGAAATCTATGTGATGCATGGTGAAACTGCGGCAGCAGCAAGTTTTTCCAGACGTTTGGTCAAGGAAAAGGATGCCGGACGTCCTTTGGAGCCCATTATTGACAAGATGAACACCCTGGCCCAGGAATACCATGACAATTCCCGGCCGGCCTATTGCGCCAAACAGGGATTTGTGGATGAGGTGGTTAAAATGGATTCTTTGAGGGATTATTTAAAGGCTTTTGCAGGATCAGCCTACCAGAATCCCAAATCCATCTGCCCCCAGCATCATCTGATTACCCCGCGAATTATCAAGGGCTAGGACAAAAAAAGAGATACCAATCCTTAATAAATACAGGAGGCACCCATGTCAGAAGCACAATTTATAAATATAGAAAAAGATGACCAGGTGGCCAGAATCACCTTGAACCGCCCCAAGCATAATGTACTGAATATCCCCATGATGAACGAGTTGAATGCGGAACTTGCTGCCATTGCAGCAGATGATTCCTTAAAATGTGTGGTGATCACAGGGGAGGGGAGAAGCTTTTGCGCAGGCGTTGAGGTGGCAGACCATGCACCCTGCAACGTAGATAATATGGTGACGGTTTTTAACAAGATATTTGAGTTGATCAATGGGATTGACATCCCTGTTATTGCGGCGGTGAACGGGGCCTGTCTCGGCGGGGGAATGGAAGTGGCCATTGCCTGTGATATTGTTATTGCATCCAAGAAAGCCATCTTTGGGCAACCGGAAATCAAGCTTGGGTTTTTCCCGCCCTATGCTGCCCTTCGTCTGCCGGAATTGGTTGGGCCTGCCAAAGCCATTGAAATCGTTACCACCGGTAAAAATTATACGGCCAAGGAAGCCAGGAAATTAGGCTTTGTCAGCCAGGTGGCCTCGGAAGATGAGTTCAGCGATATGGTGGAGAAAAATATCAAGGAAATCTGTCATTCAAGCCCTTTGATCATCCGGCTCAATAAAAGAGCTGTCAAACGCCACATCGGCACCAGTTTTTTCCAGGGTGTGGATCTGATCTCCAATTATTTCCTTAATACCATGATGAAAACCGAAGATACCCTTGAGGGTATCGCAAGTTTTGAGGAAAAAAGACGTCCTGTCTGGAAAAATAAATAGTGAACAGACCTCCAGGTAAAGGGAGGGCAGTCGCTAAGTAAGTATCACTCCGAAAAACTGCCGTGGCAAGGGTAAATCAGCTCCTTACCACGGCTTTTTTTTATGGAATTTTCTTTTTAATGAAAAGTAAATAGACCAGGTAAAGAAGGACAAAACCCACCAAAAAAGTGCCGGGAAACCATGCAAAGCTTTCCTTGAAAACCAGGTTTTCGAGCGTGGCCGGATCTAATTTTAAACGTTCCGGTGAAAGTCCTGATTCCAGAGCCTGTTTTTTTGTTTTCAGCAAAAGGGCATAGCCCACACCCAGTACCCCGTAGGAGAGATTATAGGACAGGCCTTTAAAACTCAAGACGGTTGCACGTTGTTCCGATGCTGTTTCCCGGTTCACATAAAAGCTGACAAAAAATCCATTGAAATACATGGCGCTAAAGGTGACAATGGCGGGCAGAAGGCCTGCCCACGGCCAGAAAAAGTTCATGAATGTAAGGCCTGCCATGGTCAGGACGGCTGTGAGCCAAACTGCCTGGGCAGGAGAATGGTTCTCTGCAATTTTTCTGGCTATTCCGGGAACAACAAAACCCAGAATTGCAACCATGGAGCCGATGATACCGAAAAGGGACTCGGGCAGTTGGATCATCCTGTAATACTGGCTGGACAGGGTAATAACCATGCGGATGATCCCGTCAAAGAGCATGCCAAAGAGAATTACGCTTAAAACAAAGGGGGTTTTAAAAATCCAGCCGCCCGCTTCAAAGGTCAGGCGGAAGGCATGTTTTACCCGGGGAATACGGTTTGTGGGGCTGGTATTCTCTGAATTTGTGATGGCTTGTGTTTCCTCCATTCCCATTGCGGCGGCACAGGCAAAAAGGGCCAGGATAAAAGTGGCGTACAGGGGAAACCGCATGGTGATTTCCTGGGTCAGAGAAATGGAAAATCCAAAGAGTCTACAAAAAATCTCCATAAGGCGCGGATCATAGAGGGCAGCCCCTGTGCCCATGGCAATGATAAATCCCAGGGACTGGAATCTAGCCAAAACTTCCAGAACCCTGCCCCAGTCATCGGGGTTGCCTTGATCCTTAAGTGCATCATAGGCCAGGGCCTCATCCGCACCGCTGGCAGCGGCCTCGGCCAGCCCGCTTAAAATACGGTTGATTAAAAAAACATAAAAAACCAGGGACAGATCAGATGTTGGTACAAAACTGATCATCCCCACTTCCACCACCATGGTCAGGGTGGCAAAGACGAGAAGGCGTTTCCGGCCGATGATATCGGCAAGGGCGCCGGAGGGGACTTCTGCCATGACAATGGTGGCGGCCCAGACAGCATTGAGGATGGCAAACTGGGCCACGGTCAAGCCGAAATCAAGGAATAATATGGTAAAAATCGGATAGTAAAATCTTGAGTTAAACAGAACCTTGAAGGCAATATACCGCCTGATGTTGGGGATGGAAAAGGGGGAGAATTCTTTCATTTTTTTTAGGGTAGTTCCTTTGAACAGCAGTGTTCTTTTATCAAATTAGAGGGACCATCCGCTTAGAGGGACCATCCGCAAAAAGGTATCAGGAGAAAGATTAAAAGGCAATTGAAAAAGAGCCCCTGATCTTCCGGGAGGTCAAGAAATCAGAATGATCCGGATGTCCATTACATTTGTATGGGTGGGGCCTGTAAAGATGAGATCTCCAAGTGCCTTAAAAAAATGGTATGAATCATTGTTTTCCATATAATCCTTTATATCAAGGCCCATTTTTGCTGCATTTCCCATTGTAGAACCGTGGGCCACGGCACCGGCTGCATCCGTGGGTCCATCTGTCCCATCGGTGCCGATACTTGCGACAATTACACTTTTTAGTCCGGCAATGAGGGGGGCGGCCTGCATGGCAAATTCCATATTTCTGCCGCCTTTTCCGTCCCCTTTAACCCTGACTGTGGTTTCACCGCCGCTGATGATGCAGGCAGGCAGGGGCAAAGGGTTTGAAGATGATAACACCTCCATTGCGATTTGGGAGTGCCAGTTGGCAGCCTGTTTTGTATCACCTTCAATGGATGATGACAGGATTAATGAATTATAACCAAGCTTTTTTGCTGTATCCTTTGCGGCCCTGAGGCAAATTATATTGGATGCAATGGTAAAATGGGTGGTTTTATTAAATTGTCTGTTGTTTTTGTCTGTTCTTTTGTCTGTTTCATTTTGGGCTCTTGCTGTGATATAGGCCAGAGCCGGAGGGGGAATTTTGCGGATAAGGCTGTATTTTCCCAGAACCCCGAGGGCGTCAATAAAGGTGGTGTCGTTAGCCACAAAGGGGCCCGAGGCGATGACATCGATCCTGTCACCCACCACATCCGACACCATTAAATTTAACAGGGTTGAAGGATAGGCAGCTTTTGCAAGGTTTCCGCCCTTGACAAGGGAGAGGTGCTTCCGGACGGTATTGATTTCATGAATTGCCGCCCCGCTTTTAATTAGAAGATCTGTTGCTCTCTGTTTTTCTTCAAGGGTGATGCCTTCGGGGGGAAGGGATAGGAGAGCTGATCCTCCTCCTGAAATCAGGGATATCACCAGATCATCTTTGGAGGTGTTTTCAAGCAGGTGTTTTATCTGTCTTGCACCGGCAATTGAGTTTTCATCGGGCAGGGGATGGGCTGCCTCGATGGTTTTAATTGTGGTAAGATTTCGTGTATACCCGTAGTTTACACAAATGCACCCTGCGTGAATACGAGTTCCCAGAATTTCTTCAAGAGCCCAGGCCATGGATGCCGTGGCCTTGCCGGCACCTACCACGATTATTCTTTTGAATTGGTTAAGATTAAATTTTTTAATGGTTTCATTGTCTGATCCTAATTTCAGGATACCATTATCCACCTCTAAACAGTCTTTTATGGCTTTCTCAGGATTTACCGCTTCAATGGCTGTTGTGTATATTCTTTTAAGGCTCTCTTGTGGTGTCATTGATTTTTAAGAAATCAGGGTTTTTAGAATATCTTCCTTGCCGATGATGCCCAATAGTTTTTTGCCTTCCGCCACCGGGATGGTATGGAAATGCTTTTCAACCATGAGGCTTGCAATTTCAGATACAGGAGTGTCAGGGGTCACTGTGGTCACTTTTTTGACCATGGCCTGGGCCACCTTTATGGCTGCCATCTTTTGGAATTGCTCGTCCAGGCTTTTTGAAGATGACAGGGGAAAAATACTGTCCAGGATGGCAAAAATAGGGGGAATGGGTATCTCCTTTTGCTGGAATATCAGATCGCTCTGGCACAGAATGCCCAGGAGTTCACCATTGGCGTCCACCACGGGTACGCCGTTGATGTGATTTTTGAGCAGGATTTTTACGGCTTTGGGAATCTCCGTATCCGGAGAGAGGCTGATGATATTTGTTTCCATGATATCTCTTGCAGTGATCATGATATCCTCCTTAGGATTGGTTCACGGGCGGTTTGGACCTATGCTTAATATACATGAATTGCCGGGTCAGGTAAAGAAACCATTCCAATAAGCCATGTGCTCAACAATACAAAGTAGATCATGGATCTCTCTTTGTATTGTATTCTTGGTTGACAGTGTCTTGGTGTTTTGGTACCAAGGTATATAAATACTTAATTGATGCAGGAGACTATCATGAAAATTATTAACAAAGATTTTACCCTGCTGCTGGCCGGCCAGCTGGTTTCCCAGGTGGGCGATAAATTCCACATGATTGCCCTTTCCTTTTGGGTGCTTAAAACCACCGGGTCCCCGGGAAAAATGGGGCTGGTCCTGGCCGCATCCCTGGTCCCTTCCCTCCTCCTTGGCTTTTTTTCCGGCACCTTTATTGACCGGTATTCCAGGAAGACCATTATTGTAGGGACAGATCTGATCAGGGGGCTTGTCCTTGGCTGTTTTTCCCTATTGTTTATTATAGGAAGAATGGATTTTTCTCTGATCCTGATTTTCCAGGTGATATTGTCCGTGAATGCTGCTTTTTTTGATCCGGCCATCCCCTCGGTTATCCCCCAGATTGTGGACCGGGATCAATTGGCCCGTGCCAATGCCTTTCATCAGTTTGTGAACGGGTTTGCCCTGGTGGGAGGGGCTATGTTGGGGGGGATTCTTGTCGCAGGCTTCGGGTATTTCTGGGTATTTTTCCTAAATGCCCTCTCTTTTCTCCTGTCGGCCCTGTTTGAATCCTTTATTGTAATTCCCCAAATTTCAATGGAAAGGAAAAATTCGTGGGTTTCCGATATGAAACAAGGCTATGGGTATTTGTTTGAGAACCAATTGCTTTTGGTCCTTTTGTTCATGGTCATGGTTATCCATTTTTTTGTGGGTTCCATTGAGGTGTTCATGCCCGTGATTGCAGACACTATTTCCAAGGAGGGTCCGAAAACCCTGGGCTTTTTCCAGGCGGCCTTTGGCAGCGGCACCATTGTTATGGCACTCATCATTGGGATGGGGGGCTTTTTGGGCGGCGGTTTGAGCAAAGAGAGGTTTGCCTTGTTTTCCAGCACTTTTTTTATCGGGGGCGTGTTTGCGGTATCTTTTTTTATCCGGGGCAGTTCAACAGCCATGACAATTGGTTTTGTTCTCTGCCTTTTTTTAATGGGGTGCGCCCTTATCCTGGCAAGTGTATCTTTTAAAACCCTTCTACAAAAAAATATGGATAACCGATACTCCGGCAGGGTCTTTGCCCTGGCGGGTTCCCTGGGTAATGCATCCATCCCGGGCGCCATGATTCTCTATGGCCTTTTGCTGGACCGATTTGATTTTGGTGGTTTGCTATTGTTTACAGGTCTGCTATTAATGTTTACAAGCCTGATATCATTTATGCTGTACAAGGAGAAAAGAGTATGACCCGAAAAAGCCACGCCCCTGCATCTGCTTGCCGGAAAATACAGCGGGTGCAGACAGGGGTCCGCATTGAAAAACGTTTGCTGAAAGTTCTGAAAGGGCTGGCAGAATACCATGATATGACTCTGGGGGACTTGATCGAAGGCATTGTTCTCCATTCCTTTGAGGGCAAAGCCCCCTTTAGTGATGAGAATTTGAAGAGAATTGCAGATTTGAAAAAAATTTATGGCCTGGACCTGGTCAGTCAGGACAGCCACAAACTTGTGGAGTCCTGACCTGGGGCCTTTAATGGGAGCGAGCGTGTTTGGGCTTCTGCTTTAGATTTATTAAAAAATTATAAAGTATCAGTCCAGTAAGAACCAGGGCCCCTGCCAGCTGAATCTGATGGGGGATCAGTTCAGATGCCTGTCCCACTGCCGCCTGGGCACGTATTCCGAGAAATCTGTATAGCCAGTCCACGAAGAATCCCATTGCAAGGGAGCAGGATGCAATCATTGACAGATAGATCACAAGCGCCCGTGTGTTGAAAATATTTTTGACAATGGTGATGGTGGCGGCATTGGTGGCAGGTCCCGCCAATAAAAATACCAGGGCTGCACCGGGGTTCAGCCCCTTGAGTATCAGGGCGGCGGCAATGGGGGTGGAGGATGTGGCGCAGACATACATGGGGATACCTGCTGCCAGCATGAGAAGCATGGATAAAAATTGATGGTCATTGGCCCAGAGGGTCAAATCATCGGGAAAAAAGAAGGTGATGGCTCCGGCTATTAAAATGCCCAGGACAAAGGGTTTGGCAATATCTGTGAGTAATTCGCCATAGGCATATTTTAAGCCCGCTATCAGGCGTTGGGCCAGGGGAAGATTTCCAGGGACACCTGCACCGCAGGTGGCAGAGCAGCCTCAGCCCCCGGTCTCTTTTATGGGAACAATGGGGGCAGGTGTTGCCTTTCCCCAAAAATTTTGGGCAATCCCGGTGCACACGGCTGTTAAAAAACCTGCCACGGGCCGGATAATTGTCATGATCGGATCCAGCATGGCATAGGAGATGGCAATGGAATCCACTCCGGACTCGGGGGTGGCAATCATAAATGAAAGGGCTGCCCCGTCGTTGGCTCCCTGTTTCTTTAACCCGGTCGCCACGGGAACTACCCCGCAAGAGCACAGGGGAATGGGGATCCCGAACAATGCCGACAGAAAAACCGGTTTGATCTTACCGGTTCCCAGATATTTTTTGATTTTATCTGCCTTGAAAAAGACATAGAGAATACCTGCCACAAAAAAGCCAAAGAGCATGTAGACAGCAACATCCAGGTAAAGATACCAGGATTCTTTTAAAATTTCATATATGATGTTCAATCGGGTTTATCCTTAAATTTTCTGTTTTTAACAGTTTAATTGCTTTAGTGTTTTATATGGTCAAGGCTCATGTGGATCAGGGAGATCACATGGTCGTCATCAAGTGTATAATAAACAATTTTTCCCTCTCGTCTGTTTTTAACAATTTTCAAAGTTCTCAATACTCTGAGCTGGTGGGATATGGCCGATTCGGTCTGGTTACAGATCACGGCGATGTCACACACGCAATGTTCCTGTTTCAACAGCGCCAGCACAATTTTAAGCCGGGACGGGTCGCAGAGGGCTTTAAATATTTGTGCTATTCCTAGAATATCTTCCTGGTCTGGAAGGGTTTTCAGGGTTTTGTTCACGTTAACTTCATTAATACATTTCTCTTCGCATATGTTCATTTATCACCTCTTCATATGAGCAGTTGTTCATATGTTAAGCCAAAACATATTCCTTGTCAATAAAAATAGTGAAGGATCTTGGATTGTGAAATAATGGGCAAGGATAAGGGGGCTATTCCGGTTCCATGTTCGTCAGAACGGTGTCTGCATCTAGAACCGCTGTGTATATAAGGTTGGAATGCTTTTTTTCCTTGATAATACCGTCGGAACCGATTTCCATGTAGGAGGGACTTATGGCGCCGCCAATGGCATAAATGCCCTTCATGTTGGTTTCAAGGTGGTCCGAGAGCATGAGCAGGCGTTCGCCCTCCTTGGCAATCTTGCAGATGGCGCCGGTACAGGTGATCTGCTGAAGATGCAGGGCATCAAAAATGGCAGAGGGTCCATGGGTGCCGATGCAGGCAATGACATTTTTCATGGGAAAGCTCATGCCCTGGTATAGATAGAGATCATTGCCCATTGAGGCATTGGATGCCTGGTGGATATAAAGCCTGTCAATCCCGTCTGCATCCACTTCTCCTATCTTTGGGACTGCCCTCTGGAGGATTTTGATCTGGCCACCCAGCAGCACCTCCTCGCCAAGATCCCGGGCCGTGTCTTTGTTGATTTCAAATTTTTCCTTGATGTGGGCCCAGTAAACAGAAGTTGCATCAAAGGCTTCCCGTTTGATCCTGGAAAGGGAAGCCACCACGTCGGCTGCTGCATTTCCCCCGCCGATTACAAGAACATTGATGCCGATATAGTCTTCGCCGTTTTCAATTTTTCTGGCCACGGTTTTTGCTTCTCCGTATATGCCAAGGTCGTTGGGAATATTGCTGCCAAAGGCCAGGATGATATGGGAGGTCAGATAGGATCCCTGGTTTGTTTTCACAATATAATCGGGATGGTTTCCTTCAATACCCTTGAATTCTTCATTGAAACGAATATTGAGATCAAGGTTTTCCATGACCCTTCTTGCCTGGTCAATATAAACTTCAACCGGAACTCTTTCATCGGGAGGTCGGACCTCATCCACTGGGAAGGGCCGGGTATATCTTTTGGGAATGGTGGGGTAGACCTTTTTCCCCTTGGGATAGGTATCAATAATTCCTTGCATGGGGTTGCGGCCTTTTTCCAGGATGACATAGGACAAGTTTTTTTGTTTTGCCAATATCCCGGCTGCCATCCCGCCGGGGCCCGATCCTACAATGAGCATGTCCAGTTTGGCAGGCATGGGTCCCCTTCCTTAATAGTGATGATTTCAATTCAAAAAATGATCAAGCTTCAGCCTACCACAGGGATCAGGAAGTTGTCCATGTAAAAAACTATTTTAAAATCAAGAGTTTTATGGCAGTTAAAGGATGGAACAGCCTAGCTCAACAAAATGAAAGGAATAGCAGATGGCAGATGATATATTGATACACAATGGTCTCATATTGACAATGGAGGAGGGTTTGCCCGTGATTGAAAACGGGGCAGTGCTGATCCGGGATACAAAGATTTATGATTGCGGTGAAGATTTGGATCTTGGCCAGGTTAATATCCTGGAAAGCAACCGGATTGACGCCCGGGGGGGGATTATCATGCCCGGCCTTGTCAATTGTCACACCCATGTGCCCATGTCCATGTTCCGGGGGCTTGCCGATGACCTGCCACTGGATGTCTGGCTCAATGAGCATATCTTTCCTGCCGAGGCAAAACATGTCAATCCTGAGTCGGTTCAAGAATGGAGCCGCCATTCCTGCAATGAGATGCTGCTTTCCGGCACCACCACCTGCTGTGACGGCTATTTTTTTGAGGCAGAGGCGGCAGGGGCCATGGTTGAATCCGGAATTCGGGCAGTGGCAGGCCAGGGGGTGATTGATTTTCCAGCTCCGGGTGTGCCGGACCCAGGGCTGAATATCAGGGCGGCAGAAGAATTTGTGAACCAGGTCAGGGATTTGTCTTCCCGATTAACCCCGTCCATTTTTTGCCATTCTCCCTATACCTGTTCTCAAAAGACCCTGGTGGCGGCCAAGCAGGCAGCTGAAGATGCCGGGATCCTTTTTCAGATCCACGCGGCGGAAACCCAAAATGAAATTCACATGGTAAAGGGACTTAATAAAAGATCCATTATTGAATATTTGGATGATCTGGGCCTTTTAAATGAAAGAAGTCTGCTGGTTCATTCGGTGTGGATCAGTGATGCAGATATTGAGATCATCCAAAAACGGTGTGCCCATGTTGCCCATTGCCCGGAATCCAATATGAAACTGGCATCTGGGATTGCACCGGTTCCGCGGCTTCTGGATGCAGGGGTTGTCCTGGGGCTTGGTACGGACGGATCTGCTTCCAATAATGACCATGATCTCTTTTCCGAGATGGACACGGCAGCCAAGCTTCACAAGGTGGCCTGTATGGACCCCTGTGTCATGGATGCCAGAACCTGCCTTGCCATGGCCACCATTGAAGGGGCCAGGGCCATTGGTCTTGGCAGTAAAATCGGGTCCCTGGAAAAGGGGAAGAAGGCGGATATTATTATTGTGGATGTGAATAAACCCCATATGGTGCCCATGTATGATCCTTTTTCCAGTCTGGTTTATTCGGCCAAATCATCGGATGTATCCCTGGTCATGGTGGATGGTGCTTTGCGGGTCAGCAAAGGACAACTGGTATAAAAAAAGATGCCGCCTGGCTGCCAGGGTCGGGACAGACAGGCGGCTGGATAATGTTTGCCAAGGAGATGGGGGATTGTTTTTAGGAAAACAACTTCCTTCATTATCCATACTTGATAATCTTAGGTTTGTATCTATCGTCAGGGTTGGTATTTGTCAATATTTATTATTTATTTAGGGGAAAAATAAAATATACTGACCTATAATAACCTAAAATCACTTTTATCCGGTTTGAGTATTGGTGTGTTAGTCTTAATCCGGGATGGAAATTATGGTTGTCAGGCAGGGGATTCCGGTATATAAACCAAATCAGGAAAATGAGAACCGTTTTAAAGGAGTATTCCATGTTACAGCCGATTTCCATAAAGGCCACCAGCCTGTCAGATGCCTGGTTCCAAACCCTTTATCAGTGCGTGGAAAAGGGCCGGTCCTTTACCATTAACCGGGGGTCTTTTGAAGGCCAGAAACGACTTGAATTTGATTATATTACCATTCACATCACCCATCCGGCATCAATTCCCCTGCTTCCCAAGGTGAACCCTGCCCTGGGATTTCCCGACCCCGTGGATGAAAATTATCTGGATGATTACCTGCCCTATCTTATGACCGGTGAGGAAAAGGAGGGGGAATCCTATACCTATGGCCAGCGGATCTGTAAGTGTGACCTTGCCTATCTGCCGGAAGACTACAGGGAATTTACCGAAATTTTGATCCAGGAAAAGGAAATCTGGACAGACCGGAATATTCTCATGGAGGAAGAGGGTAAATACTATGTCAACCAGATGGAATTGATGATCTGGACCTATACCCACAAAGGTGCGAGAAACAACCAGATGATCATGCAGGTGGGCCAGCCCTCTGATATGGTTTTGATTGATCCGCCCTGCCTGCGCCACATCGATACCCGTGTCCAGGACGGGAAACTCCATTTTTTTCCCTATTTCAGGTCCTGGGATCTATTTGGCGGTTTCCCGGCCAATCTGGCAGCCATCGAGATGATGAAACAATATTGTGCGGCCCAGATTGGGGTTGAAAACGGGGAAATCATCGCCTCCTCCAAGGGGCTCCACATTTATGACTATGTGTTCGAGATTGCCGAGGCCATCAGGGGGCGGTCCATGGATGAGTTCCGACAGATGATATGATCCAAAATATTTGTGACACCGATATTTCCTATGAGATTATAGGGCAGGGTCTGCCTGTGATTAACCTCCATGGGTACGGCATTGACCATTGTTCAATGAAGGCCAGCCTGGAGCCCCTTTTTGCCGACAGACGAGGATTTCAGCGTATTTATTTTGATCTGCCCGGAATGGGCCGGTCCGGAACCAATCCCAGGATCTTAAGTTCCGATGACATGCTGGAAGTGGTAATGCAGTTCATCGATTATCTTCTTCCCGGGGATCAGCCCTTTATCCTCACCGGCCTCTCCTATGGCGGATATCTTGCCAGGGGCGTGCTCCATAAAATGGATGACCGGGTCAAGGGTCTGCTCCTTATCTGCCCTGTGATCGGATTTAGGCGCAGCGGCAGGCAGCTGCCGTCTTTCAGGCTGTGGGAAAGGGACGAGGCCCTGGTGTCCTCTCTTAGCCCCGATGAATTTGCCACCATAGATCAGTTTTTGACCATCCAGACAAAACCGGTCTGGGAGCGATTCAAACAAGAGATCAACCCCTCCCTGGCCCTGCCGGATCCCCGTCTCATGGAAAAGATCCGGGACACGGAATTTTCCTTTGAGGTGGACACCCTGGAATCAACCTTTGACAATCCCGCCCTGATTCTTTTGGGGCGCTATGATGTTGCCGTGGGATATAAGGATGCCTGGAACGTTTATGATAATTTTTCCGACGCCACCCTGGTCGTCCTGGGAAGGTCCGGTCATTCCCTTCAAATGGAACAGCAAACTCTATTTGAGACCCATGTCCGGGCATGGCTGGATCAAATCAAGGTCTGACCCGTCATAAATCATCCAGATAAATAAGCCAGATATCTAAAAAACCTGTAAAACAGACACCAGAAAATTTTACAAAAAAACTAAAAAATCAGGGTTTCCCCGATTGTTGTTTTTAAAATTCCCCGATATGATAATTGTATCCTTCTTTTCTAACCGCAATCCATGTAACAAAAAAGGCAGGGGGTAATTTTATTCGGAATGTACTAAAGGGGAAATAATACACCATTCACAGGAGGGAAGAACATGGCAGGTAAGGACATTTCCTCACCAGTGAAAACACTGAGCAGTGCGTGCTTGAACAAATTGAGGACGAATTGCTCCGTCTTGAGTTGCTGGCCAGAAATTTTCATGAAATGATCGACATGGAACCTCTCTTTTTACATGTGCTGCTTAAAATTGTCCGTAAAATACCTGTGCTGAAAGATCCCACTTCCATTGATGGGGATAGCAGAAAAAATGATTCTTCATTTTCTTCCCGCAAAATTAACCTTCTCAACCGATGGAAGCAAACCTCGGACAACCTGAAGTGGGATGAATTCAAAAGGGAGATGGTGAGAAAGAAACTTGACCACCTTTTCAAAATAGCCAGACGTATTACCAAAAAGCAGATAGAAAGTCTCAGCAGTGTTCAAGGAAGGCAGAGACTGACCATTGATTTGTCCGAGACCTGCCAGGGAATGCGTCCATCCCATTTCATAAACAAAGAGTGTAAAGAAAAGGTAAAGGGGTATGAGAAAGAATTCTCAATGAAAATACAGAGGGTAAAAAAACGGGAATTCAAGGTGATGGTAGACCATTCCTACCCCAAATGGAATCAGGTCAGAGTCAGGGTTGAAGCTAAAAAAACAAACCAGGAGAAAAAATCTGATCCAAGTGGTAAGAATGTTCATGAAGCAAGGTTCTGGCTGAGTTATTTTGATTTTCCCCTGGCCGAAAATTCCTTTCTTTCAGATAAAGAGAGATATTCGGTTGTTCTGGATGAAATCGATCGTGAAAAACAGGAAGCTCATATTTCCCTGCTCTACTTTCCCGCCTCCTACGCCGGGCTGAAAGAAAAATCGTTCTCTCAACAAAACCTTATCAGTACTCTCTTGGAGGGAAAGTCATTAAATTAAAAAATATTACACTTGGATGTCATAATGGAAACAGTATAAAGGCAAAGACAATATGGTTGAACACCGAAAACTTAACTATCTGCCAATATTAGGCCTGTTTTTATCCTTTATTTTCTGCCCCATCCTTTTTGGTCAGGAAATTGCCTTGCAGAAAGCAAAGAGGTACACCCCTGGGGAAGAGATAGCAGGGTGGGTGATGAGTGAAAAATTGGATGGAATAAGGGGGTATTGGAGCGGGAGCCGATTGCTCTCCCGAAAGGGGCTGCCCCTGTATCCGCCTCCATGGTTTACTAAAAATTTTCCCCCCTTTGAGCTTGATGGCGAACTCTGGAGCAAAAGGGGGGATTTTGAATTTATCCAATCCACTATTCTTGATAAAAAGCCGGGGGAGGGGTGGGAAAAAATTACTTATAATGTTTTTGAAGTTCCCAATGAAAAGGGGGACTTTTTTTCACGACTTAACAGGGCAAAAGAATGGTTTGAAATACACAAGAATAATCATATACGATTTATTCCCCAGATAACGATAGGGACCCGGTCAGACCTTGATCGTTTTTTCAGTGAAATAGAATCCATGGGCGGAGAGGGCGTGATTGTAAAAGATCCGAAAATAGCCTATCACACAGGGAGAAGTGCCCATGTTCTGAAAGTAAAAAAATTTGCCGACATGGAAGGGGTTGTGATCGGTTTAAACAAAGGAAAAGGAAAATATAAAACCATGATGGGGTCTCTTACCCTGGAGCTTGAAAACAAAATAGTGTTTAACCTGGGCACGGGGTTCACAGACCAAATGAGAAAAAAAGAGTGGCCCATGGGAACAATTGTCAGCTTCAAGTATCATGGGTTTACCAAA
>PIVS01000062.1 GCA_003353855.1 Desulfobacteraceae bacterium | reverse complement strand
TTTGCAAATGCACATTTTCTGTGATTTATTCGTAACTGATTAAATTTATAGAGTAAACCGTTTGTTTTAGAAAAATATTAAGGTCTGAAAACCGTTACACTATTCGCATCTTATCAGGCCAGTAGAAAAGTAACAACACCATCACCGATAATGTTTTAGCAGGATATACCAAGGCTTTGGATAGGTTGAATACAGGTACCAGGTAGGTAAAGCCTGTAAATATAAGAAAAGGCATCACGTAGGGAAGAAATTCGGAAATCCGGGTTTTGGGTTCAGAATCCGGCATGGGCATTATTCCTGATTTGATTTTTGTAATTAAGGTGTCTCCTAAACCTCTACTTGGGAACTGGCTTCCATGTCAAGGCTTATTTTGACCGGCGGGATTATAATTGCTCAAATTATATCGTAAAAAAGGACGGTGGTCGGGGATTGGTATTTTTCATAATGGTTTGGATTTGAAAATGGAACACTTTGCTTTATTCAAGAATAAAAAGTCCGACCAGCAGATGATCGTGGTATCTTCCCGGCTCTGGTTCAGAAATATGTTTTATTTGCGTATGATAGTTTATGGGATTGTTTGCAACATTATCCGGATGATACATCATGGTAAGAACATCTCCCTTTTTGATATGCTTAAGCACATTGGAATCTTTACGCACCAATATGCCAAACCCCTCAGAGGAGAAGTCCATTAGTTTGAAATGATAAACCATTGAATTATTACCCGGTTTAAATTCAACACTGGCATTTTCCTGACTTTTAGTTCTGATTTTACTCCGTAAATTTATTGTTTTTTTACTTTCAGGATTATTTTTCATTGGTGTATGGGTTCCTTGTTAAAAAATCATGTTCATAAATTTAATGATACTTTTTTTATAATAAATCAATGTTTTATTTGTAAAGTCATTATTTTCTCAAGGTAGCCTGCGCGATTCCAGTAGAGCCATTGTTTTATAATCGGTAATATCACATTGAATTGGAGTTATGGAAATATAGTTTTGTGACAATGCACTCACATCGGTATCTGCCTCGCTCTCGGCCCGATTTATATTGCCATACCAATAATAGGATCTGTTTTTAGGGTCAGATCTTTTATCAAAATGTTTCGATACGTTATTTGAGGCTTGCCGTGTTATTTTGATACCCCGAATTTCATCAATTGGAATGCTGGGGGCGTTTATATTTAAAAATGTTCCGGAAGGCAGACAGTAATCATGAATTTTGTTTGCTAATTTGGCGGCAAATTGAGACATGCCTTGGAAATCAATAGTGTTTTCCGTTCTAAATATAGAAACAGCCATACTTAATAGGCCGTTAAATGCAGCTTCCCTGGCGGCTGCTACCGTACCCGAATAGTTGATATTAACCCCGGTGTTGCTTCCCGGATTAATCCCGGAAATTACCAGATCAGGGGGAGTGGTGCAAAGCTCAAATAGGCCCAGCTTAACACAGTCCGCAGGCGTTCCTGAAACAGCATATATCTCATCTCCGCTGTTTAAGCTTATGGTATCTATTCTTATGGGATCATTAAGGGAAATGCCATGGCCCACAGCACTTTTTTCTTTATCAGGTGCAATCAGAATAACTTCGTGATGAGGTTTGAGTGTTTCATACAATGCCATAATTCCCGGGGCATTGTATCCATCATCATTTGTAAGAAGAATTTTCATGATTTCCCACTTGTATTCAATTTGTCCCGTAACACTCCAGCACATTTAAAGGTCACAACCCGTCTTTGTTTCAACATCATAGGTTCTCCTTTGGCTGGATTTCTTCGTTTCCTGGGGGCTTTTTCATTAATTTGAATTATGCTCCTTGAAATTTATGGGTAAACATTGTTTATGGCTGTATGTATTGTTATTTCGGGGTGTTGTCAAGGGCCGGTTCAACTATCCTATTGTTACTGTGTCATAATTTTATTCCTTTTAGTTTGATTCGGTCGTTGAGCAAAAAAGGAATACTAAGTTTTGACCCAGTATTTTCAACCCCCAGGATTCTATAGTCCTGGGTCCCTGTAAAAAAATGAATTTACAGAAAAGATTTTTACACTATTGTCGCTCTCCTATATTTCGCTTCACATTTCCACCCTTTTGGTTTGCCATGACCAATGTCCAGTAGAGAAGTCTCAGAAAGCCAAGAACGCTGGATTTCAAGTATTGAAGAACCCAATGACATTGAAGCTATTTTAGAAAGAGCTCAATCCTACCCCTTCACTGACGACGAAGAAAAATTATAAATTAGATTTCAGGTTAATGACAAGGCATCACGTAAGGGAAAGAATACAGCCACTGGGGAGGATATGGTGTCGGATGGGAGGCGAACTGTTGCTTTCGAGTGTGCTTTTGTGATGAAGTGACAGGTGATATTGTTCGTTCATGCCAACATGGTCCACCACCTAATATCAAATTTCCTCAGAAAACCATTGGCATCTGGTACGTTTTAATATATTCGTTATATCTACCCTAAAAAATTAATGGATGTCGATTGAATATATGAATGACAAAAAAAATCTTGCTCACATTGTGTTGCCTGTACAGAGTGATCCTCAGCATAAATCTTATTATTGCCCTCATTGTAAAAAAATGATTATGAAAGGCAATGTAAAACGATTGAGTATGACCTGTCCCCATTGCGGTGACCTGATCAATGCTGATGAAGAAGAGCTTATTAAAACATAATCAGATGAAGCATAAAATTATCCAATCCTCTTGTCCAATTCGATAAGCAAGAAAAATGGCATAATTTTCGTTTGAACATGGCGCTGGTTCATTGTCCTGAGCTATATTTTGAAAAGCATAACTCAATGAACCAAAATTTCATTACTGTAAATTGGAGATAGAGCAGATTTGGTTCAGATCCCGGGGGTAAATTCTAAAATAATTTTGATATTTTATAGAGAATAATGTGAAAACATGCCGGTCATGACTCCCTTGGCTCATATACTTGAGTAAAAAACATCAATCCATGCCTCTTTTTATTAACCTTATTATTAAAAAAGGATATTTTTTCGTTTTGGTTTTATTGACAGAGGCGGGATCATCGAGTAACGACGGTTGATCACTGCTAAAAGATATAAGTGCCGTTACATATAGGTCTTAGGCGTTTGATTAACCGGAATCATAATTGGGAGATTTTCCCGGCCGTGAGATTTTCCCGGTAAAAAAAGAGTTCTTCTACCTATTTACAATAAAACTTAATCCCGGTAAGAATCACGAATATAAATATTTAATACTGACTTTTTGGAATGGGGACCGTTCACGGTATCGCTCATACCGTAAGGGCGTATGGTAAATAAAGGGAAAGAGCTTTGCGTAACATCCGGCTATTTGACCGGAAAGAGGTTTTTATGGAAAGAGAGAGAAGGTTTCAAGGTCGCGAAAACATTAATGTGCCCATTCTTTACGAAAAAGATCGCCAGGATTCGTATCACCAGGCCATCATGTATAACGTGAGCATGGATGGGATGTATTTTGAGTCAAATCAGATGTTTTCCCAGGGGGAATATTTTTTTATCAAACTAAAGGACCCGCTTCCCGGTTTTGAATCGGTTAAACCCTATGACGCGTGTGCAGCCCAGGTAAAATGGTGCAAAAAAACAAAGACCGATCCCAGCTACAAGGTCGGTGTCAAACGGCTGCTTAAAGCAGAAATTTTTAAAAAAGAGGCGGTTGAGACACCAACTCTCTGCTGTGAATTATGCGCGAACACCTCAATGCAGGAGGTCGTCAAAACAGACGAACAGTTGTATTTGTGCCGGAATTGTTTTACCTATCTGTCCCAATTGCACGGGAAAACATTGAAAGCAAACATCAATAGGTTCATGGTCGGAAACGTCATCTAATTATTCATATTGGATAGAGTACTATTCTAACATTTTATTCATATTGGATAAAGTATTGTTCTAACATTAAAATCTGAGGAGTTAAGGGCATGATTTGTTATACAAAAATGGAAAGCCTGGATCATGGCTTGTTGGTATTTAAAGTCATTGGCGTCCAATCGCAAAGGGAAGCACAAAAAATCACAATGGAAAATTGGGAAAAAATATTAATGAACGGTAAGATATTGGAAGGTCCCCCAACCATTTGTCCGCTTTTCAGCGATGTAAAACAAATGCCATATAAATAAATTACAAAGGCGGAGATATGTCCTTGTAATCGCCTTTTTCAGGATACCGGTGCCAAGCCCGTTGGAGCTTTGGCACCTTCTTTTTTTGTTCAAAAAATCAAATATGTGTTTGGCTGTGAGTTTCCTGTTGATTTTGATTAATCCGGCTGATATGCTGTGTTTATAGAGTATGGACTCCTTCTGTTCGAATACTTATAGCAACGTTTATCTCAAATTGAGTGCGCATCAGAATTCACTTCAAAAACGTTTAATGTATCGATTTTTTGACCAAGTAATAACAATGACTTTAATAGGGGCCGCGGCAATTGTTTATTTGGTTCTGAAAATCAAATAAAACTTGCCCCCTGACTTTCTAATTTATTCGTAACCGAGTGCCTTAAATTAAAGAGGGCTGCCATGGAAGATAAAACAAAAGATCCTTTAGGGATTGAATCAATGATGAATACCTGGACACATTCCATGAATGATATCATAAAAACAATGTCACAGATGATGTCTGTTTACCAGCCGGCCCATCAATCCGGGCAGCAGGAGAAAAAAGATCCAGACAGCGATACATTGGCTGCCATGACCGCCGCTTTAAAAAACTGGCAAATCCTGGCCTCGGCAATGGCAACCCCGGAATCCATGGCATCCCTTTTCAAGGGAACCGGTACCCTGCCGGAAATGTTTACCAGCTTTGCCCAGGCTGTCGTCGACAGCCTTTCTGAGTTGCAAAAAAAGATGAGCCAGAGTGCAACCTGGTTGGGTGAAACCGTGGAAGCCTATCGTTTTGATAAAATAGATGAAAATACTTTTCAGGTCTGGATTGAAATATATGAAAAAGAATTCCAAAAGTTTTTTAAAATTCCCCAGCTTGGATTGACAAGGGAATACCAGGAAAAAATCAATAATATGATGGATAAATTTCATCTGTCCCAGGCAGACAAAGCCGTCTTCCTAAGACTGCTTTGTCTGCCGTTTCAACGTTCCATGGGAGTGATGCAGGAAGAACTATCCGCCCTGGCCGAAACAGGCAGACTGCCTGATGATCCCAATGAGTACTACCAGATGTGGGTTAAAATTCTTGAAGGCCATTTCATGACCTTGTTCCAGACACCGGAGTATATTGAGGCCCTGACAAAAACAATCGGCTCTTCCACGAATTTTTCAAAGGCAAAGAATGCCGTGATAGAAGATATGATCAAAGGGTTGCCCATAGCCCAAAAATCGGAAATGGATGATCTTTCCAGGGAAGTGTATGAACTGAAAAGACGTATCCGCAGGCTTGAAAAAGAGAATCATGAACAAAACCAGGAATCTTTTAATGGGCAATAAAAAATTTTCAGGAGGTGAAAGATGACACAATTTAAGGTGCCGGTTGATCTTATAATGTCAAAAATGGCTGATGATGTCGAAAGGGCTCACAGCCATGCCCAAAAGGCTTCAAAAATCCTGTTGGGTCGTCTTGAAACCAGGATTGCTCAAACACCTTATGAGGTTGTGTATCAGGAGGATCGTATAAAATTAAAACATTATAAAGCAAAGAAAAAATCAGAATACAAAACCTCTTTGCTGGTTGTTTATGCGTTGATCAACAGGGAAACCATGCTGGATTTGCAACCGGGACGGAGTGTCGTGGAACGGTTCCTGGACCAGGGAATCGATTTATATATGATTGATTGGGGATATCCCACAAGGAAAGACAGGTTTTTAGGATTTGATGACCACATTAACGGGTACATGGATAACATTGTTGAGTTTATCCGCAGGAAAAACAGGGTCAAAAAGATCAACCTCATGGGAATCTGCATGGGAGGGACCTTTTGCGTTATTTACGCTGCACTGCACCCTAAAAAGGTGAAGAACCTTATCACAACGGTTACCCCTACCAACTTTGAAACCCAAAAAGGACTTTTACATATCTGGATGAAGCACATGGATGTTGATTCGGTGGTGAATACCTATGGGAACCTTTCTGGTGATATGATGAATTTTGGATTCCTTCTGCTTAATCCGGCCCGGTTAATGATAGATAAATATGTTGGGTTTGTTGAGCATATGGATAAAAAAAAGTTTGTTGAAAATTTTGTACGGATGGAAAAATGGATTTTTGACAGTCCTGACCTGCCTGGTGAGGTTTTCAGGGAGTTTGTCAAAGAATGTTACCAGAAGAATAAACTGATCCAAAGCAAACTTGAGGTCGGGGGCAAGCGGGTGAATTTGAAAAAAATAACCATGCCTTTGCTCAATTTTTACGGAAAATATGATCATTTGGTGCCTCCGGAGGCCTGTGATCAGCTGACCAAAAATGTCGGCAGTAAAGATACCGAAGATATCTGTCTTAATACCGGGCACATTGGAATTTATGTCAGTTCAAAATGCCAGGAGACTTTTGCACCCAAGATAGCTGGCTGGCTCAAGGAAAGAGACAAGACCGCACAGAAAGCCAAACCCAGACCAAGGATCATTGAGGAAAAAAGAGAAGTCCTAAAAAAATCATTGGTTATTGTGGGCCGTTCAGATGTGAAAAATAATAAACAGGTACTATAAAGGAGAAAAGCATGGTCGGGAGAAAGGACTTTTTTGATATTTTTTGTGAGTTAAGCAAGGCTTTCGGTACAGAACCAAACCAGAATATACTGCTCAATCTGATTGTCGAGAGTGTTGTTGAAAACATGGAGGGCAAGGCAGCCTGCCTTTTTCTGCGTGATCCTGGTAGTGAATGTTTTTTACCCAAGGCCCAGGTGGGCCTGTCTAAAAACTATTTTCATGCAAGTCCCTTAAAGGCCGTTGGGATTATCAGTGCATTGGAAAAACAGGGCTATCTGGCTTTTTTCGACGCCACAACAGATGAACGGCTGGAAAACCATGATAAAAAAAAAACCGAGGGAATCGCCTCGATTTTAACCGTACCCGTGCGTGTGTCCAATGTTACCAGAGGCGTTCTGTCTCTTTACACGGCAAACCCTAGAGAATTTTATAAAAAGGAGATTGACTTTTTATGTGCCCTGGCTGATCAGGGAGGTATTGCCATCCATACAAATAATTTGCTGAACAGGCTCAAAAAAAATTCCATGTTTTTTCTAGAGCTTGCCTCCTGCATCAATTCAAGTCTGGATATTAAAAAAATCCTGGGCAATTTAACGGTTAATATTTGTGACACAATTGATATGAAAGGAGTGGACATCAGGCTTCTTGATGAAGAGATGAATTCTATGAAGCTGGTTGCAAGTCACGGGTTAAGCGATGAATTCCTTGAAATAAAAAAGAGTATCACTACAGAGACCACCTCCCGCGCCCTTAATGGAGAAACTGTTATTGTCAGTGATACTGCTAATGATGAACGAATTAAATTCAAAAAGGAAATGGAAAAAGAAGGCATTAAATCCATGATAGTGACCCCGATCCTTGCAAGAGATAAGGTGATTGGGGTAATGCGGTTTTATAGTGAGACTTATACTGGATTTCCTTCGGATGTGCTGGTCATGATCGAAGCATTGGCACACCAGGGAGGGCTTGCCATCCAAAACGCCTCCATGTACCTAACGCTACAGAAAGAAAAAACAAACCTGGAAGAGGATATCTGGAGTCACCGATCCTGGTTTTAACAGGGAGTTAAACAATATCCCCGGGGTTTGGCCCGGGATGCCTATTTTAACAAAATCGCTTCTATCTTTTTAACCAGGGCGGTTTCCTTCAACTTCAAACCCATATCAGCACAGGCAATATTTCCGGCAATCCGGACAGCAGTCAATCGATCCTGCTCTTCCGGGATAAGGTCAGGCAATGTCTCAAGGGCCATATCCCTGTTTTTTTCCAGGATGGCCGATTGATCCTTGATCATATTCTTCAACTGATCGGGGCTGATTTTTTTAAGCCGTTTATCTGTCTTCATGCTTGATTTGGCTGTATCATATTCCGTCATGCCAAAGATGTGGTCAGCACTGCTGACAGCAAGGATAATACGGATTACCGCTTCTTCAAAACCACCTGTTTTCATGGCACTGAGCCACAACTGATTATCAAGCGCTTTGAACATCGGTGATTTTTTTTGTTCCGCATGAAAAAGTTCGGGTTTATTTACTTTTTCATCGTTGCAAAATAGGATTTTGTTGAATTTGTTTCCGTATAAAGAGTAGAACATGGTTTCAAAAAAATCGTCACGGGCCTTTTGATAAAAGTCAAGGGTATTTATCATCATGTCTGAAAAAACAGCCTCCATTTTTAAGAAGACATTATCTTCAGCTGCAGGTCTTCTGTTTTTCGAAACTATTTTGGCCATGCCATTAAACGGCGCCATAAAGGGGTTTAAATCGGAAAAACCATACCGTTGGATTCTGAGAGGATGTGTCTGTTTGATGAATTCCGCTGAAAAATCAGTGGAAAACAGTTGTACCCAGGGACTGAGATACTCATGGTACAGCGCATCATTGACTTTGGAAACAGTAGAAACAGAATAAAATGCGTATTCATCTTCAAGACCGTTGTCCATCTGAAGGATATCTTCCATGGACCGTTCCGTAAAATCCACCCTGTGATCATTCAGCCACGGTTTGCTGGGACCGTCCCTGATAATCATTTCATAGAGGCCCGGTGCAAGAAACTCAATGGCATCAACGCACCCGATAATTTTAGTGTGCTCTTTCCGGTTGATTTTGCTTGACACAAAGATACCCAGATGGCCAATGCTGTCATGGAGCAGATAGACAATTACCTGGCCGCATTCTTTTATTTCTTCCACACTGTTATAGACCTTGGTGATCCAATTCAGAGCCTGTTGGGGCGGTGTGATATTGTCTCCTCTGGATGCGAATATCACAATAGGATCTTTTAAATTTTTCAAATTGATATATGACCCTTCATGGAGCTGGAGAAACCCCTGTTCAAATTCATCACTGACAAACAGGTTGCCGGCGATGAAACGAATTTCTTCTTTGCTCAGCAAAAAAAAGCCGCCCCACCATTTTTCAAAATCAAGGAATCTTTTTTCTTCGGTATCGATCTTTGAATAAAGCGTGTATAGTTTTGTCCAAAAGGTGTTGGCCGTATTGAATTCTTCAAAACCCGCAACAAGATGCGCCCCGTCAAACCGGCCATTGCCCAGGTCGCTGCTCAGGGAGGCAAGCCAGATTCCCCCCAGAATCCCTCCCCTGTAGCGCATGGGACTGGCACCTTTTACGCCGCCCCAATAGGACAGAGGCGAACCGTTCAGTACAAGCGGCCCGGTCACATCAGGCCTGTCAGCGGCGATAAGCGCGGCTGCCCACCCCGCCTGGCAATTGCCTATGACTGCAGGTTTAAGGGCAGCAGGATGACGTTTTGCAACCTCTTCAAGAAAATATATTTGGCATTGCTGCACATCGGCAATGGTTTGTCCCGGGACGGGCGTAGTTAAAAACATGACAAAATAAACAGGATGGCCTGCGTTCAATGCGACCCCGATCTGGGAATCCAATTTTGAACCACCGAGACCCGGTCCGTGACCCGCCCTTGGATCAATGACAACAATGGGTCTTTTTCCGGGGGCATGGCCTGTGCTGTGGTTGTAAGCCTCAATCCCACGTTTCTCGGAAATTTCACTTTTTTTTTTGACCGGCTTTTGTTTTCTCCGATCAATAATTGTCACCAATTGGAAATTCACCGGTCGTTCTCGATTCCTGCCGTCGCTGATGATATCATAGTCAAATGCCAAAACCGGGGGCTGGTCTTGTTTGAGATGGTCAAGATAAGTGTTTCCCCTTTTTCGGAAGATATCTCCAAACAAAATCGATCGTTGGACTGTATCATACAAATACGCGTATCCGTCTTTCACCAATGTCATTTCCGGTAACGCCATATCCATCATTGTAACCTGTTCCATGGGTTTATCCTCATGTCAGTTAGGGTGCTTTTGGCGGATGGATGACAGCTTTTCCATCAACCACCATGATCTCATCCTGGTTAAAACAGCTTGTCGTCATGGTTATTTTATTTTTTTCAATATCAATGTCTCTGATTTCAACCCTGGCTGTAATGGTATCACCGATACGTGCAGGGGCAAGAAACCTAAGCTGCTGTTCACGGTATATGCTGCCGGGTCCCGGGAGCTTTGTGCCGATTACGGTTGAAATAAAAGCGCTAATTAAAAATCCATGGGCTATTCTTCCTTTGAAAAACGTATTTTTAGCATATTCCTCATTGATGTGGGCAGGATTCAGATCTCCTGTTACACCTGCAAACAGATAAATATCAGATTCAGAAACCGTTTTGCTAAATTCATCTGAGTCTCCAACCTTTAATTTGTCGATGGATTTGCCAATCATTTTTGCCTCCTTTTTACAACGGGTTGCATTCGATTCATACATGGGGTCCCAGGATCATTTTTTCAAAATCCGCTTCATCCTTAAAGGGGAAAAACCGTTTGGAATTTTAAGATTACTCTTTGTTTTCCTCTTTTTTCGGGGGATTGGAAAAAAAATTCATGGGATCCATATTCTTAAACGTCTTTTCTGCCAGGGTGGAAAAGTCCATCCCCATTTCCATGTATGTATTAATCTGGTCATCCATTTGCTTTCGATATCCCAGATAATTTTCAATGGTTTTTTCAAGGTATTTTTCAAAAAAATCATGGAGATGGCTTTCTCCGTATTGAATGACAAGGTGAAGCAAAGAGACCGGAAGAATGGCATTGTCTTCTTTCGCCTTGTTCATGACAATCTGGGTCAGGACAAGGGAGGTGACATCGTCTCCTGTGCTGACATCGGTCACCTGGATCAAAAATCCTTTTTTAATAAGACCTGAAACATCTTGAAGTGTAATGTAAGCGCTTTGTCGGGTGTCATACAAGCGCCTGTTCGGATATTTTTTAATCGTTATGGTATTGGCCACTTGGCGTTCCTTGTCTTTTAGGATGAGCTTCCGGTTAATAAAATCAGTATGGACTATGTTATATCGCAGCATAAAATATGTCAATATTATTTATTTTAATGGTTATATTTTTTTAAGTAGCTTGATTTTATAGTAAATGTTCACACATTTTTGAGAAAAACTAAAAAGCTAAAAAAATTGTGCAATGCACAATTTATTCTTGACAAAAAGATTTCAATCCATATAGTTTAAGGCACAAAAAGGACAAAGGTAAAACTGGTATTTCATGAATCCAAATACCAAGTGGAAGAAACATCGAAACCATTTGCAAAACCTCAAGGAGAATTATTATGGAACAGGCAAAAATCGCAAAACAGATGATCGGATTTCAGAAAACCGTTTTTGACAACAGCTTTAACGCTATGGCTGTTGTGCAGGATCAAACGGAGAGTATGATTAATAATTTTATCGGACAATTTCCCTGGGTCACCGAGGAGGGGAAAAAACAGATGAATGAAACGTACGCTTTTACAAAAAAGTCCAGGGATGATTTTAAAAAAGCGGTTGATGACGGGTATGCCCAGTTTGAAAAACTGCTTAATCAAAAATAAACACGTTGTGAACCCTTTTTTTGGAGGTCGATTATGTATAATACAAAAATGTTTATCCAGACTATTGAATACCAGAAAACCTTGTTTGATAGTTCCTTTGCCGCAATGGTCACACTTCAGAATCAAGGTCAGCAGATGATGAACCAGGCTTTTGAAAAAAGTCCGCTATTGTCGGATGACAGCAAAAACATGTGTTCCAGCTGGATTGATTTTGTCAAACAAAACAACGAAACCTGCAAAGAATATGCGGACAGCAGTTTTGATAAAATTAAGGAATTTTTTGCAGAGTCCAAACCTGTATCATCTGCAGAGAAACCGTCCGCAGCAACGGGCAAAAAATCAGGATAAAAGAGATGCCGGTCTATTTTTTTTGGGCCGGCATTTTTCATATTGGGTTTCCCAATCGTAAAGATATGATCGGTGGACTAACTGTCTTTTTCTCATGGTGACAAGATCAAGGATGTATTCATGGAAAATTTATTCAAAAAAATAGAATCAAATTCCAACTTTTTTATTGACCAGATGAATGCTGCACAGAATTTATTTGCAGGATTTGTAACATATAATAATAATTTCATTATCCCATATATGATTTCCACCGAGTACTTCAGAAAGGCAGAAGTGTCAAAACTGGACACAGATTCACCCGGAGAACTATGGAGTGCCTATGTGGATCTGCTTAAATTTAATATAAAGCTGCTGAGCAGATGCTTTTCCGGCAACATGCAGGCGATAGATGACTTCACCAATAAAGAGCTGGAGAACTATCTTATCGCTTTATACAATTCTTTTTCACAGAGTGGAGGAGAGAATCTGGACAATTTTTTTTCGCGGCAGTTCCATATGATTACAGGCGTGAGCAAAACCCTTCCAAAGGCCATCAAGGACATTGAACCGGAATTTGGTTTCCACTTTGAAGGCAAGGCGAATCCTTTATTTGCAGAAACCGAGCGTTTTCTGCTCTACAGAATTCAACCGACCGATCAAAATGTTACCGTGAATGAGAAGGGAAAACCGATTATTATTATCCCCCCCTTTGTTTTGGGCAGCAATATTTTAAGTTTTTTACCCGGGGAGAACAAAAGCTACACCCATTGCTATGCAAATCAGGGAATCCCTACCTATATCCGTATAATGAAAGATATACAGACCACACCGGCTTTTCAGACCATGACCATGGATGACGACGCCCTGGACACACGGTATTTTTGTGAAAAAGTCATGGAACAACATGGTAAAAAGGTTACCCTGAACGGATACTGCCAGGGAGGTTTTTCCGCTGTCTGTAATATCCTCTCCAATGAGCTGGATCATGTTGTGGATGCATTAATCACCTGTGTTGCACCCATGGATGGAACCAGAAGCAAGGGGCTGGGGGATTTTTTGAACAGCCTCCCCCCCCGTTTCAATGATTTGATATATGGAACAAAGACCTTGCCAAATGGGAATAAGGTTGCCGACGGGCAGCTCATGGGATGGGTTTACAAGCTTAAAAGCGTTGAAAATGAAGCTCCCATGGCGTCATTTTTACGGGATATGTTCATGGTTGCCCAGATGGAAAAACGATCTGACAGCATCAGTAAAACCGCCGCTGCCATCAATTATTGGTTGCAAAATGAACGTACGGACATTCCATTATCCATCGCTGAAATGAGTTTTGCATCTTATAATATTCCGGTCACCTCGGACGGCACTTTGCCCGTGAAAATATTTGACAGGGAATTGAATTTTAAGGGCATGCAGAAGAAAAAGATCCCCTGGCTGCTCTGTTATGGGGAAAATGATGACCTGGTGGAGAAAAAGACAGCTCTTGCACCGCTTGATTATATTGATGTTGAAACTGCACCTTTTCCCAAGGGGCATGTTGCCATTGCCACCTCCTGGTCTCACCCGGAATCTGAATGTGCACTCCATACCCGTTTTGGTCCAGATAACAGATACAGGGGCCCGGTCCGGTTTCAGCTGGATTTAAATGAGGCCCTTGATACATCAGCCGGGACAGTGACGCCTGAGTCTGATACTACACATGGGAAAAGTCTATTAAAAAAAGAAGGGGCAAAGACGAAGTCGATTCAAAAAGAACCTGCTAATAAGAAAACCGCTAATAAGAAAACCGCTAATAAGAAAACGCTTCCCAGAAAAAAGGCAGTACCAGCTAGAACTTCAATTAAAAAACAGGTGAAAAAACAAACCAAATAATTAGTTTCATAAGAAAAACCCTGCTTTTTAATTTGTTTTGACGTGACGGGGAAGCGCTGCGTACGACGTATTATATTGGATTTTCAAGACATAGGCAGGAAGGTTTGAATAATAAAAATGCGAGGAGGAGCGGCAATTAAAACCACTCCTCCTCCATCATTAAGGGCATTATTCAATGCCTCCTGCACCCGGATATCCCTCGGCAGGGTGCTTCCCAGCAGAGCCTGCTTTCGTTTCACCGGGCAACTGGTACCCTGACCAAAAATTTTCAAATTATCAGTCAGGATTTTTTAGTGGTTGCGTTGGGGCCTGGATCGACTGGGTGAGTACAACTGGAAGAACAATGATTCGTCTATTTTGGGCAATTCCTTTATGGCGGCAGCCTTGAGAAGCTCAGCCGCCATTTGGTTAAGAACCCGCAGGTTATTGGCTGAATGCCCGGCCAAGGTTCGAATCAGTTCTTCGGACATCAGTTGGCTGTTCCCGGCCTGGCTCAGAGCAAAATGCAGATAATCGTGCAATTGTTCAGGAGAAAGTGGTTCAAGAACAAGCCTTGGGCCGATGCGGCTTCCTAATGGCAAAAGCTCCGCCGACCTGAACCTTTCCGGTAGCCGGTTGTCTCCGCAGAGAATTGTAAACAACAGGCTTTGTGAGTCGAACTGATGGCTTTGAAGTATCCGCAGTTCTGTCAGACATTCGTCCGAGACATGCTGAGCCTCATCAATGAGCAGTACCGGTTTGAATAGGGTGGTCTGGCAATGGTGGATCCAGCGTTCACGAAGGGACTTAAAACCGCCATATCTATTGGCAGGCGAAAGAGGCACGTTGAACAATTCTCCCAGTTCCCGGTAAAAGTTACCCAGCGTGCTTTGGGGGCGCTGCATGACCCCGACGATGAGGACGGGAATTTCTTCCAGGCTGTAGGCCATTTTATGCAAGGTTTTGCTTTTGCCCGATCCGGGTTCACCGGTAATCAAGGCAAAGCCTCCCTGGTTGGCCATGGAACGTACCCGAAGCTCAAAAGTCTCCGTGCCTGGCAGGGAATAAAGGGCTTGTTTTGGTATGCCCGGTAAAAAAGGGTTGTATTTAAGACCATACAGGCTTTTGATATCAATTTTATTCAATGGAATCTTCCTCCTTGGGCAGGTAGGCTGACGGAAGGCCGGTGGCCGCATGATCGGACATCCATTTCTTCAGCAGGGCCGGTTGTTCAAGTGGGGCAACAGGATCCATCTGGATGTTTCCGGATGAAATGGCCCGGCGTTTTCCGGACGCATTGGCGGTTTTATCCTGTGGCTGAACCGTGGAGGCACTTCATAGCGGATGCCTTCGACCACAACGGTGGCATCACTGCGCCTTGGTTTCCGGGTCACCCTGCGTGTAAAGGCAAGGCGGAGTTTCTCAGTTTCAGGTATATTTCTGGCTACGCTCTTATCGTTCAGAAGACGTTCTAAAGGGGTGGTGTTTATTTCCCGGTTAACTCTGCGATGGTAATCCTGTTCGACCCAGGCCTGGACTGCCTGATTGAGATAAGAAAGCTTCAAATCTTTTTCCTTGCGTAACAGCTCTATAAGCCGCCCTTCAAGTTGAGCCCAGAAGACTTCCTGCTTACCGTTCTGATAGGGCGAATAGGGCAAAGTTGTCTTATGTTCGATGTCCAGACGTGCCAGTCCCTGGGTGGTCTCTTCAGCCAGCATGGCCGCTCCATTGTCGCTCATCAATGACCTGGGGAGTACACGTTTCATGAACGCCTGGGTTAGGCCATGGACAAGGCATTACGCGGTTTCGTTCAGATAGAACTGTATGTGGCAGCAAATCCGGGAGTGGTCATCAAGAGCCGCCAGGGCCAGGGGCTGATGCCAATTCCCTGACGCATCCAGGATGCGAAGCTTTGCATGATGAAAATCCAGATGCCAGAGCCCATGAAGGTAAGCGTTCTCATACCCTCTTACCTCCCGTTTTTCCAGAC
>PIVS01001036.1 GCA_003353855.1 Desulfobacteraceae bacterium | reverse complement strand
ATCACCTGAAGGGGTGATAAAGAGGATATCCGCCCCTTTTTTCTGATACTGGGGCTCACAGTTGACCCCGGTGATATCTTCAATATCTTCCACGAAAAAGTCCAGCATATCCTTGAAGGCATGGGGCTGGATGCCAAGGTGGTTACCGGTCTTATAGCAGTTGGAAACAGGGGTTGCTATCCAGTCGATGTTAAGTCCTATGAGGTTGAACAATTCCCTTGCCATGATGGTGATTTCAGCAGTATCAATTCCGTAGGGGCAGAAAACCGAACACCTTCGGCATTCGGTACACTGGAAAAAATAATACCAGAGTTCCTTGAGCACTTCCATGGTCAAGGGGCGGTTGCCGCCAAGGCGCTGGCCTCCTGGAATCTTGCTTAAAATTTTTCCCGCGGTGGTAAAGTCATTTCTATAGACACTTCTTAAAAGCTCAGCTCTTAAGACAGGCATGTTTTTGGGATCGCCTGTGCCCAGGAAAAAATGACACTTATCTGCACAGGCGCCGCAGCGAACGCAGACATCCATGAATATTTTAAATGTCCGAAATTTATCCAGCCGTTCCCGTATGCCCTCGTGGAGAATCTGCTGCCAGTTTTCCGGCAGTTTCCAGTCCTCTTCCAGGGGGTTCCAGGGTCTTGCATTGGGCAGGCCAAGTGTTTCAACACTTTCGGCCTTTGCCGCATAACAATACATCCCGGGTCTGATCTGGACGGATTTGGTGGTGTCCATCCAATTGCCTGATCCCGGGCCATAATCGATCTTATCTAATGCTTCATCCGGTGTAAGTTCGTCAGACATCTATTACTCCTTCTTATCCACCGGCAGGCCGGCTTCAATCATTTTTTCTCTGAAGTGATCTTCATACTGTGCATAGGTATGGGTCTCCACATCATAGTTCCAG
>PIVS01000504.1 GCA_003353855.1 Desulfobacteraceae bacterium | reverse complement strand
ATTGAGACCACCATCGGGTTTTACAGGAAGGTGTTTGAAAATGATCGCTTCCAAAGGGGAGACATCGACACCCATTTTCTGGACACCATGGAATAAAGAAAATTAGGGCCGGAAAAAATTGGACCAAACGAAACACGACCACCTGGTTTCACGGCTGGTGCAAGTGATAAGGATGCTCCGGGAAAAATAGGGATATGATCAGTATTTTTAAGGCTTCCGCCCAAAGAAACCCGGCTTGTTAAGTTTCTTGGTCTTGTATATTCGTGTCGCTGAAAATATGCTCCATTTCCAGAAGTTGAACCAACCCCTGCCCTTCCTTGCGCTTTCCAAGGGCTGAAATATATTCATTTCCTCCCGTGGCAATCATTGGGGGCACCTCTTCAATATCTGCCACTGACAATTTTTCTATGGTTTCTATGGCATCAATTGCCAGGCCAACAAATTCTCCTTCATTTTCCAGAATAAGGGCAATCTCTTTTTGATTCTCGGTTAAAAGGGTTCTTGCTTCTTCAAAGAGCTCTATCATCCTGGCAAGTTCAGTGGCTTTGGTTTGTTCGATGATATGAAAAGCCCCCTCAAAATCATTGTTCTCCTCATGCTTTTTGACTTCAACAGCAATGGAATGAATCTTTTTATGGGGGTCATTAAATTTTTTTAGGCAATTTTCCAGGATTCTGTTATCAGTTGAAAATTTGTCGTACCATTTACCGAATGCGCATTTATGGGGATCTATTGCCAGTTTGAATTCACGTTTTTCACTGACAGATGATTTCAGTTCCACAATCCAGTTTTTGTGATCCTCTTCCCGTTGTATTAGTAATTGAACCAGGTCCCGGGTTTCATCCTGGAAAGATGGCATCCCCATTTTTTTCCGCAGATCAATAACAGGGATTACTTTTCCCCTTAGATTCATGACCCCTCTGAAATAGTCCGGTGCCTTTGGAACGGAAACCACCTTGGGCATCCTTACCATTTCTTTAACATTATTTGCGGAAACGGCAAACTGCTGTTCAAGAAGCCTGAAAATGACCCATGGTGAGTCGTTTATAATGTTATTCATTTTCTTCTCCTTGGAAAAAGTAAGGGGCGATTGAAAAATGGATAATAATTAAGATGTATATACTATACGAATACCATTTTGTGGTGTCAAGGGATGGCTATTTTGTATTTGATGCCAGGAAGTGTTGGCGGGCTATCATCAATTTGATTTCATCCAAGGCGTTTACCAGGATTAAAATAGTTAAATTTTTTTAATGGTGAGCACAAAAACGAACCGACAGGGGAGTTGATTTGAAAAAGCTATACCCAGTAATTTTTCAGACGCTTTGGTCAGCTTTTCTACCATATATAGTCGATAGTAAAAAACTCCAATTTAGCTCATTTTTATGACACATCCTATTTTATTTCCAATTTTCGAATTCCTTTACCAGAAAACTCGTATCATGGAGTCAGATCCTTTGAGTAATCCAGAGCTCAAATGCCTGCCATACATGATTTAAGACTGGTAATATATGTCATCAATTGGGTCCAGAATTTTTATAACAGGGAAATAATTATAAATCCTTGCATCTAAAGAAAATACTTGCGATAGTATAGTAGGTTTTTGACCCGGCTTGAAAAATTATTTTTATAAACCAGCCCCCTATGAAAATTAACAAGGATATGAAGAAACCAAACAAAAAATTGGAGATGCCGAAAATGTTTATTTGCAGATAGGCAATATTCTTGGTTTTTCCTTTTTAGATGATTTCTTCCACGGCTATATGGTTAACCGGGTGCTGCACCATCTTGATACAGAATCGTCCTATCCAAATCTGACATTTTTTTTTAAAAGAGAGCAGACGTGTCATTAAGCCAGGCGGTGTCCTGACCATCAACACAAGCTCACAGGAACAGCTAAATCCGAATTCCGGTGTATATTGGAACTATAAATACATCAAAAAAGCAGCCCATGCAACGCAGGCAAGATATATTCCTGTCCCAATGCTTTTATCCAGGCTTGGGGAGTTAGGATTTACAGATATTAAAACAACCATACCACCTGGAAAATTATTTCAGGAACAATATTATTATGATCCCCGGTTGGTCTTGGATGCATTTTTTCCAAAATGCAGATTCAATCTACTGCTTTTTATCGGCAGAGGAAATCGTCGAAACAAATGCCCTGATTCGTTCAAGCATAGATGACGGATCTATGCAGCAACATATGGAGCAAGCTGAAACACAGGCTGAAAAAATTGGAGAAGCTGTCATTGTATCGGCTCGAACACTTTTGTAATCAATAAAAACTGAGGAAAGGCCAATATGAGAATACGAACAACAACCATTGGTTCCTGGCCAAAGCCGGCTGATGTCCCAATCCCGGACTGGTTTCAACAGGAGCGTACCACAGATGCCAATCCCACAGAGGCTTTGGATGCATGTGAACGATGCTTTGATGATGATATATCAGAACTGTTGGAAAGGCTACCCAGGAGGTTGTGACGGCCCAGGTAAATATTGGAATTGATATCCCAACGGATGGAGAAATACGCCGGGAAAACTATATTCACAGCCATTGCCGCCATATGGAGGGAATCAATTTTGATCGTTTAACGAAAAAAGCCATGAGATCGGGCGTCTGGGAAGTCTTTGTTCCGACAATAACCCATTCCATCAGACCTGGAAAACCTTTTTTGGTTCGGGAATGGCAAGTGGCTCAGGCTGTTACCAACCGTCCTGTGAAAATTACATTACCCGGTCCCATGACGATCATGGATTCTGTTGCAGACGAGTTATATGGGAGTGAACGTAAATTGGCCCGTGCTTTGGCGCAAGCATTGAATTTCGAGATCATAAGACTGGCCGAGGCTGGATGCCTATGGATACAAGTGGATGAGCCTGTGTTTGCAAGATATCCGGAGGCCGCAATCTCTTTTGGCATTGAAAATCTGGAGCGTTGTTTCAACGGTGTAAACCGTGAAGTCACCAGATGCACCCATATTTGTTGCGGCTATCCGGATAAGGTGGATAGCACGGATTATGTCAAAGCGCCACCCAGTGCCTATTGCCTTCTGGCGCCAGCTTTAGATGAGGCCGCTATTGACGCTGTTTCCATTGAGGATGCCCATAGGCCAAATGATCTGTCACTTCTTGAGTTATTTGAGAATATCATTGTGATCCTGGGTGTTAAGACTTGAACCATCAGCGTTTAACATTCTTGTGCCCGTCCATTTCCATATGGGCTGAGATGGGACCATGCTCCAGTTTATGATAAACTTCTGGGGTGGTCAAAAAACGTGTATATTGTCTATGTAGAGTCGCTGATACTCTTTATTTAAAAGGCGTTGACTCGATTTGATAGTACTGAGGAATGCCGACAAAAACTGAAGCTAGAAAACTTTAAAAAGTGGTGCCGCTATTCTTGTAATCATATAGCGAGATTTGGAAGTGATTTATATAGTTCTCGAACCTTTTTTTTTCCATACTTTCTTTCAAGTCTTCTAACGATGAAGTGACCTCTTGCCATATCTTGGAAATGATCTATAAATAGTGTATTTATAACCGCTCCTCCGGCAGCTCCAATCATGGGTAAAGCCTGGGCAGCCGTTTTTTGAGTAACTTGAATGCCAAAACGCTCTGCGACCTTTGCAATAAACTTTACCAATAATGGTGCCGCTTCTTCAGTAAGTTCTTTTGTCGTTATAAATTCTGCAGCCTC
>PIVS01000503.1 GCA_003353855.1 Desulfobacteraceae bacterium | reverse complement strand
TTGTATTTGGCAAGTTTTTCCCCGCAATAATCGATCATCTCTTCGGGGGTTGCACTTTGTCCCGGGGCCAGCACCACAAAGGCCTTGATCTGTTCCCCCCGGCTGGGATGGGGCACGCCGATGGCACAGGCTTCAACCACCTTGGAATGTTCAAACAATACCTCGTCAATATCCCTGGGATATACATTATATCCCCCGGAAATAATCATGTCTTTTTTCCTATCCACAATATAAAAATAGCCGTCTTCATCCATTAGGGCGATGTCCCCTGTGTGGAGCCACCCGTTTTTTATGGTGTTCTCGGTTTCTTCGGGCATATTCCAATATTCCTTCATAACCTGGGGCCCCTTGACGAGCATTTCTCCCGGTTCCCCGACGGGCATATCCTTTTTGGGATCATCCAGATCTACAATCTTGCAAAGGGTGTCCGGAAGGGGCACCCCAATGCTGCCCACCTTTCGTTTCCCCACTCCAAAGGGGTTGACATGGGTGGCAGGGGAAGACTCTGTCATGCCAAAGGCCTCGATGATAATAGACCCTGTTTTTTCCTCAAATCCCCGTATCACCTCCAGGGGAAGGGGGGCGCTGCCTGATACACAGGCTTTGATGGAGCTTAAATCGGCTGTTTCTACTCCCGGGTGGTTTAGGACACCAATAAACATGGTGGGAACCAAAGGGGCTACTGTGGGCTTAAATTTTTCCATGGCCTCCAATAATGGCTCGGGTTGAGGTTTGGGAACCAGAACATTGGTCCAGCCCTTGGTGATGGCAAAATTCATGGACACGGTGAGACCCATGACATGGAAAAAGGGCAGAGCCCCGAGTACCACCTCCTCTGTGTTATCCTTAAAACCCGGGAGCCAGGAACTGATCTGCTGGGTCTGTTTGCTCAAATTGCCATGGGTGAGGACAGCCCCCTTGGAAACCCCTGTGGTACCGCCGGTATACTGGTACATGGCCACATCATCAAAACTGAGCCCCCCGGAAACCACCTCGGGAGAAGAGGTCCCATATTCTTTGATCACCTCTTTCCATTTATACAAATTTGGCGCCGGTTTCACCTTTGCAGCCAGTTTTTTGCGCTTGCCCACCAGGGGAAATAAAATATTTTTGGGAAAGGGAAGATAATCCCCGATTGATGTGTAAACAATGGTTTTAATACCTGTTTTTGACCGAAGATCAATCATCCTATTCCCCAAAAGGTCCAGGGTGATCAAATGGGTGGATTTTGAATCATTAAACTGGTGGATCAGCTCTCTGTCTGCGTAGAGAGGGTTGTTCATCACAGCAATGGCACCAATTTTCATAATAGCATAAAAAGCAACCGGACAGGGAATCACATTGGGCAGAAGAATGGATACTGTATCCCCCTTTTGTACCCCCTTGGCTTGGAGAAAGGCGGCAAACCCATTGGCCATGTCGTTGAATTCCTTGAAACTGATTTTATATCCCTGGAAAATAAAGGCAGTGTTATCGGGGATCTTTTGACAATTTCTCTCAAGAAACTCATGGAGCAAGCAGGCCTCAAATTCAATGGATTCTGGAACTCCCTCATCGTAAAAACCAAGCCAGGGTTTATTCTCATACTGTGGAATCTGTGTCACATCTTTCTCCTTTAATTGAGATCGCAGTTAATGTTCAGGAAGCATGGAAGTCTGTTTATTTTTTAATAACGTTCTCCTTGTAATGATATTAATGAACCGGTTTTTGTGGTTGGGTTTCAATTCCCTGGATAATACTGTCAATCAAAGGGTCCACAAATTCGGTAAGGGTTGCAGGATTCCCGGTCATTATCCAGTTGGTCACCAGATGTTCAATGGTTCCCAGGATCATGGATCTCACCAGGTAGGGATTCAGATCCTTTTTGAATTCATTGTTTTCAATCCCCTCTTCAATGACCCGGGTAATCTGTTTAATACCTTCTTTGATGGCATGGTGCCCCTTTGTGTCCAGAAATTTCCTGTTGTGCTTTAAAAACAGCATGAGAACCGCTGCAAAATCGGGGTTATTCTGATAAGAATCCATGAAAAGAAAGACAATGGCCCGAAGTTTATTGGCCGCTCCCCGGATCAGTTTTAAGTGGAAAGCCATAACCTCAAAAAGAGTGTGGCTGGATTCGGCAGGAATGGAAAATAAAAGGCCTTCCTTGGTTGAAAAATATTCATAGATTGAGGCTTCGGAAACTTTGGCCTCTTTTGCAATTTCAGTAATAGTGGCTTCCTGGAATCCTCTTTGGGCAAATACCTTTGTGGCGGTATCAATAATATTCGTTTTTCTGATCTGAGTTTTGCTTAATGCCATGGATGACCTTTGTTAAAAATATAGTTAATTTGCCCATGGTTACCCCAGGAGCATCCTTTTTTATAGGGTTCAGCTTTTATTTTGTCAATAAAAATAATGTTGAGCTCTAAAATTTCGTTTTTACAGATTTTTTTCAAGGAATGCCCGGCCAAGTTTCACTTGTTGAATGTGGGAAATATTTTTGCCAATCCGGGCCGATGATTTGAGATCATGGATCAGAAGCCCACAGGGATCAGGCAGGTTAATATTCATTTTTTCCCTCAGAACTTCAAGGGCTGCCAAATAGTGATTGACCAGATTTTTAAAATGCAGAAGAATTGCCGAAGGATCTGACCGGGAAATCGGGTCATCCACAGCAAGGGCTGCATTCCAGGACAAAAAATCGGCTGTTTTCAGCATCACGGCCAGTCCCCCGAGCTGTTTGGCCTCCCCGTCACTTGTCTTTTCCATATTAGCTTTCCCCCGGTTGGATATCGCTAGGCCCGTTGCATCCAGGAGAAAAGCCATGGCCCCGGTGACAGGACCGGTCATGGCTGCATTTTCAATTTTTCGAAAAGCAAGCACCATATCGGTGTGGGCATGGTCTTGCCTCCCAAGAAGGGCATTGCCCTGAACCCAACAATCTTTCAGGCAAATGCCGTTGTGGGGGGAGGGATTAAAAAAACCAATTTCCATGGGGGGCAGAACTGTAAGCCCCTTGGTCTCTTTCGGGACAAGAAATGCGGAAAAGGTTTTCTTACCCTTATCACTCCCGGTCACGGCAATGACAACAAAGGCATTGGCAATGGGCCCGTTGGTAAGATAAGTCTTCTCTCCGTTGAGGATATATCCGGTTTTGCTCTTTGTTGCCGTGGCAGCCATATATTTGGGGTGGGCGCCCCCCCCGGGTTCAGACACGGCAAAACTTACGGTGGCCTCCCCTGTGGCCATTGCCCTGGCCAGGTTCCCATGGGCCTGGTCATCTTTTATATCCCCCGGGAAAAGCAGATAGTGTGCCACCAGATGATGGATCATCCAGGAGAGGGAGATACCAAGGTTCCCGCCCTTATATACCAACCCCCTGCCGGCCCGGGTAATTGCCAGGCAGGAACCAGCTTCCAAATCCCGACCATTGAACAGGGACGGATTCAGCAGGTTTTCCTCCCCCATTTTTTTCCAGAGATCATCAGGAAAAACAGATTGATTACCAAGGCCCGGTAAAGGGAAAACATGATTCCCGGCAAAATCGGAAAATTGTGCTTCAATTCTTTTCACAGCGGTCTCCAAAGGGGTTGTCATTCTTTTTCCTTCCCGGGTTTCACCGGCATCTGCAGCTTTTACAGGACCAGGGATTCAATGAAATCAATGAGCTGGTTCAGGTTGCCGCAGGCCCGGGCCTCGTTGCAATGGTTCCGGTATT
>PIVS01000502.1 GCA_003353855.1 Desulfobacteraceae bacterium | reverse complement strand
TAATGATCCATATAGGAAGGGGTGGAGGCCAACTCAAAGTTTGTCATCATATTCACCACCTCGGCCACGTTCCTGCGAAGGGAATTGGTCAGGCAATTGATCCGGCATCCCAAAAGGGAGCCGTTGCCAAGATAGGTTACCTTGTCCGGATCAAGCTCCGGCAAAAGCCCTATGGTAATAGCAGATTCAAGATCTACAAAAGAACCGAACCCCCCTGCCAGGATAATTCTCTCGATGTCCTTAACCCCAAGTCCGATCTCTTCCAGCAGGGTCAGTGCAGCAGAGTACATGGCCCCCTTTGCCCGGATCAAATTGTCCAGATCCGGCTCTGTGATTGCTATATCCCGTTCAATCTGGGTATTTTCCTTATAGACCAGAACATATTCCCAGATATCTTCAACTTTCCGAATACGGGGGGTGGAAAGGTTCTGGTTAAATTTTCCCCTGGAATCGATCACCCCTGTTTCCAGCAATTTGGCTGCAAGGGTTATGAGCCCTGACCCGCAGATTCCCTTGGCAGGCACATTGCCCACTGTAATGATCATGGGCTCAAAGTTCTCCGGATTAATGGAAAAATCTTCAATGGCCCCCTTTGTGGCCCGCATGCCAAATTTTACCCCGCCCCCTTCAAAGGCAGGTCCTGCCGATGCAGCCGTGCAGACCATCCAGTCCTTGTGACCGATGGCGATTTCCGCATTGGTACCGATATCCATATACAGGGTCAGTTGGTCGGACAGATACATGCCCGATGCCATGATTCCGGCAATGATATCCCCCCCAACATAGGAAGAAACCCCGGGATAAATCAGGGCAATTGTATGATCAGCCACATCGATACCGATCTTTGTGGCCCTGAAGGGCGGATACATTATGGATGCCGGTACATATGGCTCTTTACGAATATAGGTGGGATTGATTTTCAACAAAAGCTGGGTCATGGTGGAATTGCCGGCCAGGGTAATGGTGGAAACCTCATGAATTCCAATATCAGCCTTTTTAACAATCTTTTCGATAATTTTGTTAATGGTCTCCACAACTTTCCGGTGGAGAACCTCAAGCCCGTCTCCTTTTTCAGCAAAAACAATCCTGGAAATCACATCCTCGCCATAGGATATCTGGCTGTTGAACTCACCGTGCTGGGCCAGAACTTCACCTGTACGCACATCCAGGGCCTGGCCGTAGACGGTGGTGGTGCCGATATCCACTGCAATGGCAAAATTCCTGTCACTGGTATCAAAGGGTTCGATATTGATGATTCTGTTTTTTCCATCCGTTCGAACCGGCCGGACGATTGTTGCGGTTACCTTAAAATTCCCCTTCCGGATAACATCCGGAATTTTCCGTATCAGCCCAAGCCCCATTGTCAGACGGTGCTCGTCGTGATTCAGGCGCAGGTGATTGATAATTCTTGCCACATCTGCCTGGTTATCCCCTTCACCGGCCGGGTCCAGCTCAAGGTAAACTTTTTCCACAGGCGGAATAAAAAGTCCGTTTTCCCTAAGTGCATCCACATTGGTAAACATGGCCTTTGCCGTGTGCCGGCTCATTGACTTCTGGTTCAGACGGCTGGTTTCCATCTGGGATTCCACCGGAATTCTCACCACAAGATCCGAGGAAACTTTGGATATACAGGCCAGGCGGTATCCCTGTTCCTCATCTTCAGGGGAAAGGTGTTCCGAAACACCCCCTTGAACTTCTCCTTCTTCGATGAGCACCCGGCATTTACCGCAGACACCGGTCCCGCCGCAGGAGGCATTGATATGGACCCCGGCTTCCATGGCTGCACGGATCAGACTTTCATTTTCATCAACCTCAATACTATTGTTCTGGGGTAAAAATTTTATTGTATAGGTCATATTGTATCCTCTTAAAAGAGTCCTTTGAATAGATCACACCAACATTACAAAGAGCAGATCTTATCTGGCCAAAACTTATTGGCCAGAATCGGGGAATTATAAACCCTGAAAAGCAGTTTGCCAAGGCCTGGGTTTTTTATTCCGTAAACAGGGCACAAATTGCATTGAAATTTTTATAGGTTTATGGAAGTATTAAGGGTTTATAACTAAAAGCTATGCGTATAATCATCATGATTCATCATGATTCATAAAAAGGGGACTTGCAATGAAATCGGTTGACGAAGCCAGATTAAGAGAAATTGTCGGGGAGAAAAACATCAAGTCAGATCCGTCAGACCTGTATGTATATGGCTCTGATGCTTCTGTTCACCATGCAATGCCATGGGTGATTGTCAAACCTGATAACACCTTAGAGGTTCAAAAAATAGTGGAATATGCTAACCAGGAATGCATTCCTGTCACCCCAAGGGGAGGCGGATCAGGCATGTGCGGCCAGACCGTACCTGCCCAGGGAGGCATTATCCTGGATATGAAGGGAATGAACCGGATATTGGAAATAAATATGCCCGATGTCTATTGCCGGGTGGAACCCGGGGTTGTGGACGATGATCTCAACCTGGCCTTAAAACAATACGGGGTCTTTTATCCGCCCACACCGGCCTCCTCCAGGATTGCCACCATAGGCGGTGAAATAGCCAATAATGCCAGCGGCGTAAGATCGGTAAAATACGGGGCCACCCGGGATGCAGTTCTTGGTATGAAAGTTGTGATGCCCGACGGCAGTTTGGTAACCCTGGGCGCCCATACACGGGTGGAAGCTTCCGGATATCAACTCCACAAGCTCATGGTCGGATCCGAAGGAACCTTGGGCGTTGTGGTGGAAGCCACCTTGAGCTTTGTGCCCATCCCGGAATTTAGGTGCATGGGAATTGCCAATTTTGACTCCCTTAAGGATGCCGGGGAAGCCATTGGGTCCATCATGTCGTCGGGGGCCACCCCCTCCATGCTGGAACTGGTTGACTCCATTGCCATCAAAGCGGTCAACAAGACCATGGGTCTAGGGTTAAAAGAGGTGGCCGCCGCCCTTATTTTTGAGGCAGACGGCATGGTCAAAGAAGCGGTTGACTATGAAATTAACAAGATGAAACTTATCTGTGAAAAGCACCGCGGAAAAGATCTTCATTCAAGCTATGATCCCAAGGAACGGGCAAAAATTTTCATGGGCAGAAAAAAACTATTCCCTGCCCTTTCCAAATATGATGACAATCTGTCCTCCACCTCCCTGGCAGATGACATGGCAGTCCCCTACTCTAAAATGGCGGAGATGGCCGGTAAAATCCATGAGGTTGCCAAGAAAAATAATATTATCATGACCGCCTATGGCCATTGCGGCTCCGGCTGCATGCACACCAAAATATTGATGGATACCCGGCGTGAGGACCAGTGGCAGTCTGCGAGAAAAGCCATTGCAGAGATATATGAATATGTGCAGTCCGTTAATGGCACCACCAGTGCAGAGCACGGCATCGGGCTTTCCAAGGCCGCGGCCTTTAAGGTTGAAAAAGCCGATTCACTGGGGTTGCTCCGGATCATTAAAAAAGCATTGGACCCCAATAACATACTGAATCCGGGAAAACTCATGCAGGCCCCGGACAACTGGGTAACGGCCACCGACCTGAGATATTCTGTGAACAGCTAATAAATGAGGAAGTTTCAATGAATACCAAAGAAAAAAAATTTACGCATTTAGAAAAATGGGAAGGAACCCTGGCAAGCTGTATCAGATGCGGATATTGTTTTGAACATTGTCCGATGTTTAAATATACAAATTGGGAATCTGATGC
>PIVS01000061.1 GCA_003353855.1 Desulfobacteraceae bacterium | reverse complement strand
CGGATATCCTCCCTCACTTTTCTAAAACAGTCAAGCTGAGCCTCTTTATCTGCCCCCTGTTCGGCAAGCCTGGCTGCCATTTTGGGGGGATCATCAAACCCCACATGAATCACTTGGCAAGCGGCCGGAAAATAGGGGCAGGTTTCATGGGCATGACCGCATACCGTAATCACAAAATCCAGAGCCACCCCGGAAAATTCATTGATTTGATTTGATTTATGTTGGGAAATATCCACTCCGGCCTCGGCCATCACAGCCACGGCCTCGGGATTGAGGCCATGGATTTCAACCCCTGCCGAATAGACCTCAATGGTATCACCCTGCAGGGCCCGGGTCCAACCCTCGGCCATTTGACTGCGGCATGAATTGCCTGTACACAAAAATAATATTCTAAGTTTTTCTTTCATTCTTAAATGATCCATTTTAAATAATTATCCATTTTCACTATCAATAAAAATATAAATGCTGGTGCCTGAAAAAGCAAGGCACTGTATTGATCAATTTTATTTTTTTTCATTGATAAAGATCAATTTTGGCCTGAATTACGGTATCGATTATTTTCTTTGATGGCCACATCAGTTCAGTACAATGGAAAAACCCGCCATTATTAAAAGTAATTCTCGTTAATATCTTGAAATCACTTCCATGTTTTTCTATAACCTTTGTCTAATAACAATTGGGGTAGATTAGGATAGAAAATAATGAACATATTGCATTCAAAGCTTCAGATACCAAAGCGTTATCATATTCTTCACCGGAACAGACTGGCCCAACACTTTGAAGACATTTGTCAAAAAAAACTTGTTGCTGTGACTGCAGGGGCCGGGTATGGGAAAACCACGCTTGTCATGGATGCCCTGGCCAACCAGAATGTGGTTCCTGCCTGGTATCGGCTGGATGAACAAGATATTGATTTTCCGGTGTTTATTTCGTATCTTTATTCTACCGTCAGACAGCTTTTCCCAGGTCCCGATGAAGTTGAACATGCAATTCCAAAATCGAGTTTTAAAAAACAGACTGACACCTTGCATGAATGGCTGAGCTTTTTGGAAAAAAAGGTAACAAAGCAAACCGTTCTTGTTCTGGATGATTATCATCTGGTCCAGGATAGTCCACCGATTAATGATGCCATTGAGTTTATACTTGATCGTTTGCCTGACAATATTCATTTGATCATCATTGGCCGGAAAAATCTGGCATTGAGACTATCAACGCTTCGGGCAAGAGAGCAATTAATTGAAATCAGCGAAAACGATCTGTCGTTTACAACCAGTGAAATTAAGCACTTTTTTGAATCTACCTCTTTATTGACAGACACCGTAATAAAAGACATCCATACAAGTACCGGAGGCTGGGCCGCAAGTCTTGTTCTGTTACGGTATGCTTTTAATAAAAAAGCACCAGAGATGCTTTCCAACAATATAGAGTTGTTTAAACAGACACCCGTGTATATATTTTCGTACCTGAAAGAAACAATTTTTGACATCCAGCCGGACCATATTAAAAATTTCATGATGAAAGCCTCTCTTCTTGCGGAAATAGATACCCAGCTCTGCAGCAGGATATTTCAAGTAAAAAATGCCAACAGCATTTTAAAACAGATGATTGAAGATCATTTGATGATTTTTCCGGTGGATGATTCCGGAACGATTTTTCATCTGCACCATTTATTTAGAGATTTTTTAAGATCCCAGCTTGAAATATCCTTTTCAAAGCCGGATATTCACAAGCTACATTGCAGGATCGCAGAAGCAACAGAATGTGACAATATCTTCCAGGCCCTGCACCATTTTATTGAGGGTCATGCTTTTGATGAGGCCATACGGCTTTTTGAAACCCATGAAATGAAGTTCCTGTTGGAAGGTAAAATTAATTTTCTGGGTAAATGTCTTGAGAAAATACCCAGGCCAATTATTGAAGAAAACCCTCAACTGCTTCTGGCACAGGCCAAACTCTATACTTATTTTGGCAACCCCAGGCTATCCATGGAATATCTCACCCAGGCGCACCTGTTATTTAAAAAACAGGACTCAAAAGAGGATATGGTTAAATGCCTGGTTGAACTGGGTTTCCAGTATTATTTTACCGGATACGTTAAGGAAGCCAAACTATTGATGGAACAAGTGCTCAATGATCTGGAAAAGACGTCCACAACTTACATCATTGCCATGACCTACCTGACCTTCTTATCCTCTGTTTTGGGTGAGTTTGAAACAGCAAAAATTTATTACAAAACTGTCTGGGAGGTTATTGAAGAATTACCTGATTTTGAACGTAAAACATCAAGTGCACTGATCAGCACTTCCTACACCCACACTCTTTACTTCAAAGGAGAGTTTGAGCGGTCACAACAAGTGAGTAAAAAATTGCTTAAATCAGTGCTTAAGCTCAATATTGACCCCTGTTTACCCCTTGTCTATTACCAGCTTAGTGCCAATAGTTTCTTTTTGGGAACATTTGAAAAAGGGTTTGAGTTTGGACAAAAAGGTATTGAAATCTGCGAAAAAATATCTCTTTCAGACAGTAGAAAGGGCTGGATTTACCTTGCCTGGGCTCAGAACTGCCTGGGGCTTGGCAAATTTGAACAAGCCATTGATCTGATTGACAGCAGTATTGAATTATTTGAAGATCCGGGCAATCGCTGGGGGATAGCCAATGCATGGGATTGTCTGAGCCAGGTTTGCCTGGCCCAGGGAAGAATCGAGCCTGCCAGACAAATTTTAAACCGTGCAGTTGATGTCATAGACGGATGTGGACTGCTTATAACCGAAGGCATCCTCGAAAACAGTATTGCAAGCCTTTTAATAATTGAAAAAGATTTTTCAAACGCTTTGGATTATTTGAAAAATGCCAGGAAAAAACTTGAGGGGGCACTTTTCCACCTTTTTAATAATCACCTGTTGACTACCAGATCTTATTTTGAATCAGGCAACATTAATCAAGCCATGAAGCATTTATCCTGTGCACTTTCTTTATCTGAAATCTATTTTTATGACAGGTTTATCAAAAAAGAGAAAACCTGGCTGATCAACTTATTAAAAAAATCTTTTTCTAAAGGCTTAATGCTCAAAGAAGGACCCAAGGATTGTCTGGAAAGGCTTTTTAAAAATGACCTGGAAAAAGCACCTGCCTGTTTAAACATAAAGCTTTTAGGCCAGTTTAAAATGGCTGTTGGCAAAAGCGACATCCCTTTATCCAAATTCAAGAGTTCAAAAGCCCTGATGATTATAAAATATCTTGCTGCCAACAGGAGACAAGGGTTTATTCCAAGAGAGGTGCTCATCGAGATACTCTGGCCGGATGAGGACTTAAAAAAAACTGGTAGCCGCTTTAATATGGCCATGAGTGCATTGCGAAAAACACTGGAACCAGATCTTCCGCCCAAATCACCATCCGCTTATATTGAACGAAAAAAAGATATGTATAGGCTTTTTAGCGATACAAGAATCAACATTGACGCTGAGCAGTTTTCAGCCGCCTTCTCTTTGGCGCAAATAGAAAAAAACAATCCCTCAAAAAGGCTGACAGCATATCTTGAGGCCCAATCCATCTACCAGGGGGCGTTCCTTGAAGAAGACCGGTACGAAGACTGGTGTATCCAAAAAAAAGAACAATTTGCTGTTGATTATCTAAAGATTCTCAAAGCCATTGTGACAATATATGAAACACAAAAAGACATTGAAAATGCTATTGTTTGTGCAAAAAAAATATTAGACACAGATCCCTACGATGAAAGCATTTATAAAAAGCTGATGATTTTTTATGCCACATCAGGCAGCCTGTCCAAAACAGTGAAAACCTATCATGGCTATGAAAAAATGGTGCGGCAGATGGATTGCCCTGTCAGTGAGGATATAAAAGACCTGTATAACAATCTGATCCAGATACCAGAATAGAGGCGGCCTTAAAAAATTATCTTGTAAAAAAAAATTTCTCAATTTAGTCAAAATTTAGTTCTATAGGGTACACTTTCCTGAAAATTTGTATTTATCATTTTACAAACCAAAACTTTGGGAGAATAACCATGATGGAACTTGCGCTAAAAGGGAACAGAACCTACTGGGTATGGATTGCCGGACTACTGGCTGTCATGGGGGCAGGGGCATTTTATTATGCGGATCAGCTTAAATACGGATTAATGGTAACAGGACAAAGCAGGGATGTGTCATGGGGATTTTATACTGCCCAGATGACATATTTTGTCGGCGTGGCCGCCGGAGGGGTAATGCTTGTGCTGCCCTATTATCTTCACAATTATAAAAAATTTGGGCGAATCACAATCCTGGGCGAATTTTTAGCAGTCGCATCCATTGTCATGTGTTTGTTGTACCTTCTGGTCCACCTTGGACAGCCCATGCGTGCCTTAAATGTCTTTTTATACCCCACTCCTGGTTCCATGCTCTTCTGGGATGGGAATGTTTTATTTGGCTACCTTGTTTTAAATATTATTATTGGATGGAATATTCTTGAAGCAGAACGAAACAGCTCCTCCCCGCCGAAATGGATCAAACCATTAATCTATCTATCTATTCCCATGGCCTTTTCCATCCATACTATCACCGCCTTTGTTTACTGCGGTATGCCTGGAAGAGGATTCTGGCTGACTGCTGTATTAGCCCCAAGATTCTTAGCATCAGCTTTTGCAGCAGGTCCTGCCATCTTGATTCTCTTGTGCATGTTCATTCGAAAAATGACCAAATTTGATCCAGGTAAAGAGGCCATTCAAACCCTTGCCCTGATTGTAGCCTATGGCCTGATCGCCAATGTTTTTTTTCTGATTTGCGAGGTGTTTGTGGTCTTTTATTCAGGCATCCCATCCCATATGGATCATATCAGATATCTATATACGGGCTTGCATGGCCATGATGTATTGGTTCCATGGATGTGGACCTCAGTCTTTTGTATGGGACTTGCCATTGTTCTTTTAATCATACCCAAGACGAGAAAAAACAGCCTCATATTGCTTGTTTCCTGCATCCTTGTTTTTGTTGGAACCTGGATTGATAAAGGTATTGGTATGATTGCCGGCGGATTTATACCGTCTCCCCTGCATCACATAACAAAATATGTACCCACAACACATGAACTGGTAATCTCAGCTGGCGTGACCGCCATAGGACTGTTCATTCTGACGATACTGCTTAAAATTACAATCAGCATAAAGGAGTACAATCAGTCAGGGGTTGTTTAAATTTGGCGCCAGTGATGTTATGATTGTTTCATCAAGGGATATTCTTGCTCAAGAAAGTCTCGCTGACAATTGTCGAGAACCACGATGCGAGAATTATGGAATGTCGAAAAGTTGCCCCAGAGCATAGATAGGCTGACATTAGACGATTTCTATCGTGCAAATCACAACACCCTACTTCAGACAGTTTACATTCAGTTGACTGAACTTACTATTATCTGCGCCCGCCACCGCCTCTGCGCCCCCCCAAAACTTCTGACCCCCTTGACTCTTTTTAGCTTCTGACTTCCATCCATCAGAGGTCTTCTTCTCCCAACCCTGTTGGGTTTCTCTGTGGACATCCCCGTTTTTATCGGCATAGACATTATTGGGACGACTTGACTTTCCGGCTGCCTAGCTTTGTTGTCACGGGCAGGGGAATAAGATTTTACCCCTGCCTTATTTTCCTGGGTTTTATACCAGGTATTGGTATCGGCAAAAAGGTAGTAGGTGTTTTCTTTTTGATTGAATAGTTTTGTATCCTGGTTGGGAAAGCTTAACCGGTGGATCTTGATTTCTCTATGGATGCAGTTCTTTCATCCCGATCCGTGTCCAGAGTGGCCTGGAACCAGACCACACCGAAAACAGGCTCTGGTGATTTATTTGTTTCAATGGCGACAGCTGATCGTGCATGGAAAAAAAATTCTCCGGGCACCTCCTTGATTTAAACCCTGTTTAGCTATATAAAAAATATCATGTATGGCTGGACCGGAAATATTTTGCACATCAACCTGACCACCCGGGACTTCCGGGTGGAAACCCCGGGAATTGAGTTTTACAAAAAGTATCTGGGGGGCAAAGGGATGGGAGGATACTATCTTCGCCAATGCGCCACCCTCCCCTTTGATCATCCAAACATGGCAATTTCCCTCTTTACCGGCCCCCTGGTGGCCACCATTGCCCCCACATCGGGGCGGGCCCACCTGGTTTCAAAGTCTCCCCTGACAGGCCTTGTGGGAGATGCTTCCCTGGGGGGAAAACTTGCCACCCAGCTGAAACGGGCCGGCTGGGACGGAATGGTAATTACAGGCAAAAGTTCCTATCCCGTTGGCATTGAAATTTCCAACAACCAGGTCAAACTTTGCCGGGCTGATCATTTATGGGGCCTTTCCACCCAAGAAGTTCATGAAATTCTTTCCCCGAAAAAAGCAGGCCTTGCCTGTATCGGGCCGGCTGGTGAAAACGGGGTCAGGTTTGCATCTGTCACAGTGGACCTTCACCATGCCGCAGGCAGGTCCGGACTTGGGCTTTGCCTGGGCGTTAAAAATCTAAAATATCTGCTGGTGGAAGGCCAGGGACACACCCGGGTGAAGGATCTTAAGGGACTGAAAGAAGCCAGGGAAGAAATCATTCGTCTCACGGCCGCCTCCCCTGCCCTCATGGGCCAGTATGGTTTTTCCTGCCTTGGCACTGGAGCTGTGTACGATCTAATGGACAGCCGCCGCATGATGCCCACGGATAATTTTAGGGCTACCCGGTTTGAACACGCGGCAACACTCAATGCGGCTGCCTATTCAAAAACCTATACCCCCAAAAAATACGGATGCAGGGGCTGCCATATCCTATGTAAGAAAATTTACAAAAAGGTCAACACAAAAGAGAAACGCCAGGTGGCCATGCCGGAATTTGAAACCATGTCCCATTTCACAGCCCTCATCGGATGCAGGAACAAAGATTTGGTGGTTGAAGCCAATGATCGCTGTAACCGTTATGGCATGGATACCATTTCAGCCGCTGTCACCCTTGCCTGTCGACGGGAAATCACCGGAAAAAATTATACAAAGCCCGGCCTTTTATCCCTGTTGGATGACATGGCCCTGAACCAGGGGGAGGGGAAAGAATTAAACAAGGGATCTCTTGCCTATGCCTCTGCCATGGGAAACCCCGGTGCAGCCATGGCTGTAAAGGCAATGGAATTACCGGCCTATGATCCCAGGGGGGCCTATGGCATGGCCCTGGGGTATGCCCTGTCCACCAGAGGAGGCTGCCACCTTCGGGCCTATCCCATCAGCCATGAAATTTTCAGGAAACCCGTGGCAACCGATCGGTTCAGTTTCAGCGGCAAGGCCAGGATCATTAAAATTGCAGAAGACTTTAATGCGGTGGTGGATTCCCTTACTGCCTGCAAGTTCATTTTTTTTGCCGCCGGCCTGGAAGAATATGCCAAGGCGTACACCGCTGTCACAGGAGAGGCGAGCTCTGCCCAGGATCTTGTTTCCATTGGGGAAAGGATTTATTATAATGAACGGATCATCAATTATTTAAACGGGTTTGATGCCAAGGACGATGACCTGCCCCAACGGTTTTTCAATGAGTCCGGGACCAGCGGCAATCAGATCCTGATCCCCCCCATTGACAGGGCCAAATTTTTAGCGGCCCGGAAGAAATACTATGATATCCGGGGGCTTACCCCTTCCGGAACCCCCCTGGAATCTAAATCAAAGGGGTTGGGACTTGAATGGACAAACTTGTAAATAAATATGCTCAAAAATTAGCAGCTGCAGGACTTGCAGAAAAGAACGGCCCTTTAAGCCCCCTTGTGGGGGGTCTTGATGACACCCTGGTATGGAATCGCAAAGGGGAGGAAATTGAGATTCTTGAAAAAATTTTTAATGGGCTTAATATCAATTCTTTGGTCTTTTTACGGCCAAAGGCCCCCTATGACTCTATTGTACGGTTTCTGGCCTCATCTGCACTGGATACCAATGGATTGATTCAGCCCAAAGACTGTGAAACCCGGACCTTTCTCCACGACCTGCCCGTGGTAAACCAATTTTCCGCCGATAAAATAATCAAGGCATTAAAAAAAAGGAAATGTGTGATCATTTCCCTGCCGGAAATTGCCGGAGACAAGATTGCCAAAACAAAGGAGGATTCAGGTTTTACCGGCACGGCTATAATCGCCCACGGAACGGTCAGTCCTGAGCAGGGATTTGTGGTGGCAAGTTCTGTCTGCTTTGCCTGTTTTGTAAAATTTTTTACCGATTATCTGGAAAATCTTCAATTGGGAAGGGCAAGCCAGGTGTATCACGACCTCTTTGATGCCCTGTCTCCAGATTTGACATCGGATTTTGCACCGAATTTAACACCGGGAAAAATGGAACTGCCCGACCTTGCCCCGGGCCCTTTTTTAACGGAGGAACAGGTCTATGCCGCCATTGTTCAGGCAGGCCGGAAAACCGTCGAGTACGGTCTTGTCGACTCCTATTTCGGAAACATTTCCTATTGCAGGGACAATATCCTGTATATAAGCCAGACCGGCAGCTCCCTGGATGAATTGGAGGGCTGTATCGATCCTGTTCCCCTGGACGGGTCATCCAGTGCCGGGCTCACGGCCTCCAGCGAATTAACAGCCCATATAGAAACCATAACCCAAACAGGCTGCAGGGCTATTCTCCACGGCCACCCGAAATTTTCAGTAATCATGTCCATGGATTGCGACCCCGAAAAAAAAGCAGCCTGTACCCACAGGGACAGCTGCCATATCCATTGCCCCCAAGAAAGATTTGTCGACCAAATTCCCATTGTTCCGGGGGAAGTCGGAACCGGCCCCACAGGCCTTTGCAACACCCTTCCCAAAGCCTTTGGAAATTCAGGCCATGCCATTGTATACGGCCATGGGGTGTTTACCCTGGGGAAAAATGATTTTTCCCAGGCCTTTGCAATCCTGGTGGAGGTGGAAACAAACTGCCGAATCACCTATTTTAAAAAGGTGGCGCAGCTAAGGAATGCCCCGAAAGGGCATGGGTATGGGCGGAAGCCTAAGCGTTGGAGTTAAAAAGAAAGCCTGCCAATTCTCTCATTTTATCGTGAATATTAAGCATCTCGTTGGATGGAAACTGCCGTTGAAAGAATCAAGAAATTCCATCACATCCTGGCTTGTCATTTCAGATGATGCCTGGGCAGCCTTTTCTTCTGTGGGTTCTGCCTCGGTTTTTTGCTGATATGTGCGGCCTCAATATGCTGTAGCTTGGAAACATCAATATTGGTCTGGCCATTCACTTTGGTAGCGATACTATCCATTGTTTTACTCCTTTAGACGAATATTCCCAAGCAAAACAATACCTGCATAGTTATTTGACAGAGAACTGGCATCTCCAAAGAAGAGGCCATGGGCCGGCACTGCTGGGAAGTTTTCAGATCCAATATGTGTGAAGAAGATTGTGCCTTGAAAAAAACCATACACACCTTGACCCGGACTCCCCCCGGGACTTGATCCGAATCCTAAATAAAATGGAAACCACCACATTGATCTGCGGCGCCATTTCCACCGGACCGGCAGATTTTATTGTGGAAAATAATATCAAACTAATCTCCTTTGTAACGGGGAATGCCTTGGATTTTCTTGTCACCTTTGCCACAAGGCAGGCCATTGAAAAAGGGCATATGATGGCAGGTTGCAGTATTGAATCTTGCCGGTTGACAAGATGGGCAAAAAATTATTAAATTCATCTGGTATCATTTGTATTCTCCCTGATATTTCCATGGGAATCCGTTAAAACAGACAGACCTAAGACACCATAAGGGATATATGACGGCACAGCCCACCTATGAAGAATTAGAAGAACGCATCAGAAACCTTGAAAAGGAAGCTGACCTCAGACTTTCCCTGGGAGAAAAGGATAAAACAGCAAGAAAAAATTATAACCGCTTTTTAAAATTTCTTCCCTATCCTGTCCTGATCCGGGATGAAAAAGGTCTGGTATCCTATCTAAACCCGGCCTTTACCCACACCTTTGGATGGGCACTTAAGGAACTGAAAGGAAAAAAGGGACGGCAATATATCCCCGGACCATTACAAGAAGAGCTGTCCCAGAAAATAACCGGCCTTCCCCCTAAAAAAAATGTACTCAAATTAAACTCCAAACGACTGACCCGGGAAGGCAAAATACTGGATGTTATCATGCGGGTGGGAATTGAGAGGGATGAGAAAAACCTGCCCACCAGCATGATCATTGTTCTCAGGGATGTGACCATGGAAAGGCGGATCAACCGGAATCGCAGCGCCCTGAACCGCATCAGCCAGGTATTGCCCCAATACACGGAACTGCAAAAAATCATGCAGTATGTAAGTGTGGAAATCAAGGAACTGCTGGGTACGGAAGGTGCCAATGTAATTTTACTGGATGAGGGCCAGAAAGAATTTTATTTTTTAAGTGTGGTCCATGATGACCCCGGCACCCAGGAGCGGATTAAAAAAATCCGCTTTCCCATGGATGAACTCATCGCCGGCCAGGTAGTCAAAACAGGAAACCCCGTCATGATGACCTCCCTGCCGGATAACCATACCCTTCACCAGAACCGGGACGAAAAAATTGGACACAAGGTCAAAAATGTCATGGTGGTTCCCCTGCTGACCAAAGAACGCATCATCGGTGTGATCACAGCCGACAATAAAAAAGAGGGCGAATTTGATAAAACCGACCTGGAAATTTTAAACACTATTGCTGCCACTGTGGCCCTTTCCATTGAAAATGCAGGGGTTTCAGAGGAACTAAAAAAGGCCAATGAGGAACTAAAAGGCTTGAATGCCGCAAAGGACAAAATGATCAGCCACCTGTCCCATGAACTGAAAACACCGGTGGCAATCCTGCTCAGTTCCTATAAAATTTTATCCAAAAAACTAAGCCTTCTGCCGGATAAAAGCTGGGAGTCTACCCTGGAAAGGGTCAACAGAAACCTTGACCGGATTATCGGCATTGAAGATGAAGTTTTCGACATAGTCGAAAAAAAATCATTTCTCCATAAAAATATATTTTCCCTTATTTTTGATCAATGCGAAGATACCATTGAAGCCCTGATTGCCGAAGAAATCGGGGAAAAAGGGGTGATACCCAAAATTCGGAAAAAACTGGACGATATCTTCTCATCAAGGGATCTTGTGGTGCAGCAGGTTTATTTGAATCAATTTGTTGAAGACAGGGTCGAAAAACTAAGTCCCCTCTTTGCCCATAGGGATGTGAAAGCCACGGTTCGGCTCAAATCATCTGCTCCCATTGAAATGCCCCTGGACCCTTTACGCAAAATAATTGACGGGCTGATCCGGAATGCAGTTGAAAACACCCCGGACGGCGGAAAAATCGGCATTGTGGTCCATGACAGGGGAAAAGGGGTTGAATTCCTGGTCCAGGACCAGGGGGTGGGACTCACCCGGGAAGCACAAAAAAGAATATTTGAAGGTTTTTTTACCCCCCAGGCCACCCTGAATTACTCCTCTAAACGGCCCTTTGATTTTGGCGCCGGGGGAAAAGGAGCTGATCTGCTGCGGATGAAAATATTTTCCGAACGACATCATTTTAAAATCAGAATGACATCCAAGAGATGCTGGCGCCTGCCCAATGATGCGGATATCTGTCACGGCAGCATTCAAACGTGCATGGGAAAAATAGGGCCCCGGTGTGACGGCCATACCACCGTCTCTGTTTTATTTCCGTTTTTTGAGTCCTGAACCCGTTCAAGAAAAACTCTTTACTTGACCTGACCCCAAAAAAAAAGCAGAATACTCCCATACTCGTTCTATTTTGATCAACCCCATTCACCAGGATAATACCTTGGAAAAACGAGACAAAGCCGCAAGAAATCACAAACCCATCCGATTGTGGGTCCATGCCGTTGGCATCATTTGTGTGTGGTCCCTGTTCATTGTTATCTCCTGGGTCTGGCTGACCCAGGTCATCCATTCCGGAACCCTTGAAACAGCCAGAATTGAGGCAAGAACAGCCTTTCGAAACGATTTGATTTACAGACTATGGAATGCAAACCATGGAGGGGTCTATGCCCCGGTAACCTTGAAAACACCCCCCAACAAATACCTCGAGCCACTAAATCGTGAAATCCAGACTCCGGAGGGTATCACCCTTACAAAAATTAATCCGGCATATATGACCCGGCAGGCCCATGAGATAGCGGCCCAAACCTATGGGCACAAGGGCCATATTACCAGCCTCACCCCCATCTGCCCCCAAAATGCACCGGACCCCTGGGAAACCATGGCGCTGAAACAATTTGAAAACGGAGAAACCGAGGTCAGTTCCTTGGAAATAATGGACGGGACAGACCATTTGCGCCTCATGCGCCCCTTGATCACGGAAAAAAAATGCCTGACCTGCCACGCAGAGCAAGGGTACAAACAAGGGGATATCAGGGGAGGTATCAGCATCTCCATTCCCATGGCTGCCCATGAGGCAATTGAAAAAGCCAATATCATGACCCTGAGCCTCATCTATATATTTTTTTGGATAACAGGCCTTATTGGCACGTTTTTAAGCATATTTTTCCTGAACCGCCAGATCCGGAGACGCCATAGTGCCGAAGACCAACTGCTGCAGCATGAAAAAATGGAGGGGGCCATGGAAATGGCAGGGGCTGTATGCCATGAGCTAAACCAGCCCCTGCAAATGATCCTGGGCAATTCGGAAATCATGTTACTGGATCTGGAACCTGACCACCCCATGGCAAAACGGATCATACGCATCCAGGAACAGGTGAAACGGATGTCCCAAACAACCCGGAATCTGATCAAAATCACCAGGTATGAAACCAAACAATTTCCCCAGGGAACCGTTATTGATATTGATATGGCATCTACAAATGATAAGACAAAAAAATAAGCTCACCGGCATCCAAATCCATTAAGGACCGCAGATGAAATAAGTTTGACAGAAATAGCGCAGGATTTTGGTTCATCTACAAGGCGCACTAAAGGTTGAATAGCAGGCCTATTTGGCCTTTGATACAACGCAGTAGATGGGCCAAAAGGCAAGTTATTTCGTTCAAGTTATAAAATTTGCGGGCCTAAACAAGCCAAAATTAAATTTTCTGTTCATACCCCATAAAACAAGGGATACAAAGATCTTTTCCGTCAAATCTTCTCAGCCTGGACTCCATAACTTTTTCCCGGCATTCCTGACAGGTGATGCTTTGTAGGATTCTTGCAGGTCTAACCGGTGGAAGGACAATTGTTTTTACTTCAAACAAATCACTGATATCAGCCTCCATGATGTGAAAGGTTCTGGCCTCTTTCCCGGTAAGCCCGCCGGGAGCCGGCAGATCCCTGATGGCATCATCCAGGAAAAGGGCCCGAAACCCGTGGTCTGCTTCCCTGTCAAAAAAAATAAACCCGGCTTTTCCAAAATCCTTGTGAACCAGATTTCCCTTGCCAAAGGTGCATCCGGTCAAAAACTGAATCCCGTCCACCGCACACATATCGGTTTCCACTACACAGACTCCTCTTAACTTAGAAATATTTTTCAAAATTTATCCAATTTAATTTTTTGCCCTGCCGGTCATTCCCAGATAAATGGCAGCCAGAACCATGGTCACCCCTGCCCACCCGGCAATGCCGGTCTGCCGGTTAAAAAGCAGGACGTCCCAGACAAAGGAGAGGGCCGGCTGGAGCAACAGGATCAACCCGGCCCGGGAGGCCTGGACCCTTGGCAGGGAATTGGAAATCATCACCCAGGCCACGGCCTGGGACAAAAAGCCCAGACCCAGCAAAGAGAGAAGTGAAGAAGTCCCTGATATGGCAAAGGAATGGTTCGAAACAAATATAGCAGATCCCAAAAAAAATGAAGAGGCAGCGGTCAGCACCATCTGGTAGTAGAAAACAGACCCTCCGGATCCATTTACGCTTGGATCCGATGGATCATCCGACTGAAGATACCGAAGCAGCAATAAGAAAATGCTATAACAGACAGCTGTGAGCAGTCCAAAGACAAGGCCCAAAATATAGTCAGGACTCAAGCGATCGATATCCAGTCCAATCACCATAAAAAGGCCCAAAAATGCCAGGGGTACTGAAACCACAAACCAGGCGCCCAGCCGTTCTTTAAAAACCAGACATCCCACAATTGCCAGAATAAACACCTGGCAGTTCCCCAGGATGGTGGCAAGGCCCGGCCCGACATATTGAATACTCATATGCCAGCAGAAAAGGTCCAGGCTGAACACCAGGCCGCAGAGGATGGCCAGCAGATTCTTTTTCAGGCCCTTTTTTTTAAGTTCTCCTTTTTTCCAGCATGCGCAGATCAAAAAAAGGCAGCCGAAAAATACCCTGTAAAAAGCAGAGACAAGGGGATGAACCAGGGAGGTCTTAACAAAGACACCGGAAAAACTGATGATGACAGCAGCAATGATCAGAATCGGTATCGGGTGTTTATAAAACGTGCGAACTAACATGGCCTATTCCTTTTACATAAAAATGGAAGGTAAAGATTTATAAGGCCGGGGTCAAGGAAAAAGATTTGATTTAAGCTTGTAAATGAAATAGGTTGCCAAATCAGAACCATAAAGAAGGAGATTCCTATGCTCACTGAGATAATAAATAAACGCTCTAAAATCCACACACGGGATATCAGCCTTGCCACCTATCCCCACACAGACTCCCAGGTCCTGGTCCACGGCGAATTAAAGGATAAACGGTATATTCCCGTATTTGATGTAACCGGCAAAAAAAGAGCCCCGGGAATAGTACATCACATGTCTGTCACCCTCTTGATTGACCCGGACCCCTTGACAATTATCCAGGCCATTCAAAAAAAGGCTGAACCCTACTGAACCCTGCTGAGCACACTGAACCAGGGGGTAATCACATCAGTTCATCGGGCAATTTTATAGTATCCGGGGGCTGCCACAGATAAGTATTTAAATCAATGGTATGGGCAAGGGAAAAGCAGACCCCCTCGGATTCAAGCAATGCTCTTTGAAGTTCATATCCCCGGCCCCGGGGCAGGGAAATTTTCCCCATGGAATTGACGACCCGATGCCAGGGCAGATCATGCTTCCCGGACATACTGTGGAGTATCCGGGAGACCTGCCGGGCCCCCCTCGGGTTTCCGGCCAGAGCAGCCACCCTCCCATAAGAAAGCACCTTCCCTTGGGGAATTGATTTAATCACCTGCAACACTTTTCGGGTAAAAGGCATTATCATGGGAGGGTAAATGACATAGTTTTCTTTTTTTTTCAATTCCCCAAGTAAGTGTAGTAACAGGAGCCGATGATGTTGGCTTTGTTGAGATCAATAGGGAGGAGCTCTCCGATCAAAAAGCTGATATATTGCATGCCTTTCAAAAAACAAAAACCTTAATCAGACTTGTTTATCGTTTAAATCGCCCCCAGATTCAATCAAATGACCGATCCCTGCCGGGTGGAAGCGCTATAAAAGAGGGACTCGCTGTGTGTGATCATGCAATTGAAAAAATAGTGTAAAAGTTTTTCTGTAAATTCATTTTTCATCAGAAAGCCAGGATTATAGTATCCTGGGGGTTGAAAATGCTGGGTCAAAACTTTTGGATGATGAACTTGAAAAATGGCGTAACCGGCCGATAGGCAGGATTTAATTCCTTCAGTTAGATGCAAGGTATGAAAAGGTTTGCCAGGACGGTATGATTCTCTCCTGTGCGGTTTTGGTTGCCACCGGCGTAATGGAAGATGGCAAAAGAATTGTTCTTGGTACAAGCGTTTCATTGAGTGAAGCTGAGATTCACTGGCGCACTTTTCTGTTGGACCTGAAAAAGAGAGGCCTTCATGGGATTAAAATGATTACAA
>PIVS01001035.1 GCA_003353855.1 Desulfobacteraceae bacterium | reverse complement strand
GTAACTTGTGATTGATCCCAGGCCACCTCCCTGATCTTTTTTCTCAAGTCGGCATCCTCCACTACAAGAAAACGCCAGTTCTGAATATTAAAGGCGGTTGGTGAAAGAACAGCTAAGGATAAAATCTTGTTCGCTTCTTCAGCCGTCATCAAATGGCTTGCATCAAAATGTTTGACAGCTCGACGTGCACGTATGGCATCTATCGTTTTCATAATTTCTCCTTTTTTAACTAAGGTTTATCTGATGTGCTGCTAAAGATTCAGCGCTAATATATTATCAATCGATTGTCCATCCCGCGCCCGGTGTCCTGGATGATTTTGAAAATAACCGGTGAAATGTCGGGTACGGCACACGTTATTAAAGGTTAGCTTATGATTTCTATATATGGAAGTCAAGGCAAGTCAAATCCCTGCCGCTAAACCATCCGTAGGTAACGCTGCGCCACATAACCTTCGATGTTATCTGATAAAATTCTGACGTGAACCCAACCACCATCATCGGCCTCCTCTAACCTGTATACCTCGGTTCCTTTAACCAGACTTTTCACGACATTGTTGTCTGCAAAATAGGGACCTGCACGCAGGTTCAGCCTGGGGGCGCTGACCTTGTAACGATCTTCGTTATCCAAAGGAAGCTCATTCCTGGCCCCGATCAACTGTTTGGCCAGATCGAATAATTTGGTACGATGTTCCAAGCCATTAAAACCGCCATTGATGCGTTTGGTCAGGCCGCGAAGGTCATCATTGTCCGCATATTCGTTGAGATTGTTAATGTCCCAGTAAAACAGAGCAGAGAGCAGGGGGAATTCTTCTGCGACCCGTATCGGGGCATCGACCACTTCTTTGCCTGACCAATCAGAAAATTTCTGGTAGTTGTCCTTACCGGTGAGTTGAATCAGGCCTCG
>PIVS01000501.1 GCA_003353855.1 Desulfobacteraceae bacterium | reverse complement strand
CAAATGCTTTCACAAGCAATTGTCTTCACTGCGGCCTAACGTTTAAAGGTGAATGATTTAGTTAGAAACTATACCGGGTCTTGATCACTGATCAAGACCCGGATTTATCTGAGCTTAGTATTAAAATCCTCGTCCGATATCTCAGCCTGTTTGAGGATGGTTTTTAAGGTCCACCGGTCAAGCTCTTTGTGTTCCGGGATGATTACGACGCTGCCGGTGGTATAGTTCTTCATTTTGATGTGACTGCCCTTTTGGCCGATCTTTTCAAAACCGAGTTTCTTAAAAATTTTTACAAGCTTCCGGCCTGACACCAGGTTGGGTTTAGGGCTCATATGGCAAGCTCACTGACTTTATAATTGCCCTGGGGCAGCATGATATCCATGGGATCTGCATCCAGGTAAAGTTCAATGGCTTCCTTAAGATTTTTAATGGCTTCTTCTTCGGTTCTGCCCTGGGTGACACACCCTTTAAGGGCTGGGCAATATGCTGTGATATAACCGTCCATACCGTTCTCTAAAACAATTTTAAGCTTCATTTTGCACTCCTGTATCTTTTACCTGTTGTTTGAGGATCAGGGCATCAATAAAGGTCGAAAGGGCCTTTAAATCATTTGACGGCAGTTGGGATGCCCTGCGCAGCTTTTTGGCCAGCATGGGCTTGATATCCTGGTATGCCTCTTCATTGCCGTTTTCTATCCCCAACAACTCATCAATGCTTTTGTTCAATGCCTGGGCAAGTTCGATCAGTTTTTGCGTGGGCGGATACTCAGCCTTGTTCTCGTAGTGGTGGATGATCCTTTGAGAAACCCCGATCCTATCGCCCAGTTCCGTCTGTGTCAGTCCCATTGCCTTGCGTATCTGAACAAGCCTTTGTCCGAAGGTCAACTTATTCATTTTGTTTGTTTTTTGGGCTACCGTATTCATATTGCTAAACTCCGTTGCGGTTTTGCCCGTATTATACCACAGGTTTTTAAAACCGGCGGTCGGATCATCTTTTGACTTGACATAATATACATCAAATGTATATTTATCAACCTATAAATATTTTTTAACGTGAGCCATGTTTTTTCTTGACAGGGTTTTCGACAAGGAGAGCCATAGAAAAAAGAGGCCATCAACCGGATAACTTTGGCGAGTTGGGTTGACGGCCTGCACAGCATCAAAGGGATAAATCTCTTTAACGCTTTTATTTTTCTATCGTATCTCCCTTCATAAATCAAGAAAGGAGGTGATCCAATTGTTTAACAGTCTTGAGACCACAGACATTTTTAGAGGTGCGTTTTTCATGTGCATGGGCGGTGACCTTGAGGATGTCCGGTTCCGGAACCGGCAGATCGCAAGTTTTATGTTCAAAGGGGACAACCTGCATAAACACGACAAGGCCTATATCAACGGCCATGCCCTTGTGAACCCGTTGCAGTTCAGGGAAGCATTGAACCATTTAAGAGACATCCTTTTCAAACAGCTTAGAAACAAAAGGAATACGAGATATGATAGAGAAAGAACGAATAGAGCACATCAAAGCAGTTATATATCTTAAAGCCCTTGCAGAATCAAGAGGTATCCAATTTAAAAAGAACGGCAAGGGTTGGTTTGGCCTGTGCCCCTTCCATGATGATAAAAATCCTTCTTTATCCATAACCCCTTCCAAAAACGAATGGCACTGCTTTGGCTGCGGTGCGGGCGGTGATGTAATCCGGTTTGTAGAATTGTTTGATCATGTGGATTTTAAAGAGGCGGTTAAAAGGCTGTCCAATGATGACATTGTAAAACCGGCGTTGAAGCGTTCAGCGGTTAAAAAGAAAATATCTTCAAGGGTCAAGCTGACATCAGCTCATATCAAGCTGTTCAACAGGGTAATTGAGTTTTATCACGCAGCCTTTGCAGAAGATGACCGGGCAAGGCAATATCTTTGCTGCCGGGGCATTACAGACAAGTCCTTGTTCACGGATTACCACATCGGCTTTGCTAACGGGACCCTTTTAAATGTGTTGCCGGATGATGACAAGATTATACGGCAGTTAAAAGAAATAGGCATTCTTAACAACAGTGGCCATGAACATTTTTACGGTTGTGTCACGTTCCCTTTGTTTGATATAGACGGCAATCCTGTGGGTATGTATGGCCGCCGCGTTGACGGTATGGCAAAGGGGGCTGAACATTTGTATCTGCCCGGAGACCGGAATGGATTGTTCAACCGGCAGGCCGTAAAAACCCAGAAAGAAATCATCCTGACAGAATCCATCCTGGATAGTCTGACCCTGATTAATTTTGGGCTTAAAAACACCATCCCATGCTATGGCACCAACGGCCTTACAGCATCCCATATTGGTCTGCTGCAGCAGAACCAGGTGGAGGTTGTGTACGTCTGCTTTGACGGAGATAAGGCAGGCCAGGCCGCCTTACCCGTGGTCAGAGAGCACTTAAGCAATACCGGGATCACCACATACCCCATAGCACTTCCCTACGGCCAGGATATCAATGATTTTTTTCTTTTAACCGCCAATCCAAAAGAGAATTTTAATACCCTTGTTGCCATGGCAAACCCGGCAGTTAAGAAAGAAAATAAAGATCAGGTCACTAAAACAGATTTTGGTTTTATCCTGGCCGTAGCCGACCGCAAATACGAGGTCAGGGGGATTGCCAAAAAGGGCAGCAATCTCAAGGCTACAGTCAAAGGTATTGATCCTAAAAAACGCATGCATGTTGATACCGTGGATCTTTACTCGGCAAGGTCCAGAACCTATTTGATAAAAGGCTTATGCAACCTGTTCGGCACGGATGAGGCCGTTATTACCGGGGATATAACCAAGCTTTTGGAACAGGCAGAACAATACCAGGTTCCGGATCAGGCCAACAAACCTTCAGTGGCCATGACGGACAAAGATAAAACTGATGCTCTGAAGTTCTTAAAAAATCCCGATATGTTCAATGAGATCCTTACTGATTTTGAAACCCTTGGTTACACCGGTGAAGAAATGAACAAGCTGTTGTGTTATGTGTCGGCCATCTCCCGGAAAATGGAGTCTCCATTATCGGTCATGATCCAGTCAAGATCAGCAGCAGGCAAATCCTATCTCCAGGACACAGTGTTGTCTCTGGTGCCCAAAGAGGATTGTACCAAATACACAAGACTGACCGACCAGGCCCTGTTTTACACGGGTAAGGACAGCCTCAAGCACAAGATCCTTGCCATAGAAGAGCTGGACGGCATGAACGGTGCTATTTACTCCATCCGGAGTATCCAGAGTTCAAAAGAAATCACCATTGCCTATACGGGCAAAGACAGTGCCACGGGCGAACAAAGAACCATGGAAAACAAGGTGGAAGGCCCCTTGATGGTCTTTATCACCACCACCCAGGTGGATATTGACGGAGAAACCGCCAGCCGTTTTGTATTCATCTCTATTGATGAATCTGAAGACATGACCAAAAAGGTTCTGGCCAAGCAAAGACAGACCCATACCATGCAGGGCATGCTCAATAAACTTAAATCCGAAGAGATCATCAAAAAGCACCACAATGCCAACCGGCTGTTAAAGTCTTTGCTGGTGTTCAACCCCTATGCTGAACTTCTGACCTTTACCAGCAAATCTTTAAGAGCCAGGCGAGATCACACCAAATACCTGAACCTGATATCAGCGGTAGCTTATCTGTTCCAATACCAGAAGGAAATCCAGACCATGGAATTTAAGGAAAAAACCATTGAATACATCAA
>PIVS01001034.1 GCA_003353855.1 Desulfobacteraceae bacterium | reverse complement strand
GTTGTCTTTCAACTTCTTTTCAAAATCGGCTATTGATTCGTCATCAATTCCTGGGGCACCCTTATTCGCTTTTACAAGCTGATAGGCTTCAAATACAACATGTTTAGAAATTTCATACGACTTTGTCCAGACTTATCCCGGGTTAACGACTCCCCCCAGGTTTTGATGACATCTCTACGCTTTCGATACGTTATCAGCGGTTCATTGGTATTCGTCTCCATGACACATACCTGACAAAACGCAGACCTCTTTTCTCCAGCTCCTTATCCAGTTCATCCAGAACGATGTTGGAAAGTAAGGGAAAGAGCGGACCGCCTTGGGGAGTACCCTCAGTTGAAAACGTCACAAGACCGTCGATCATTGTTCCGGCTGTCAAATATTTCCGGATTAACTTTAAAACCCGTTTATCTTTTACCCCTTTATTGCCACGGACCCGTGCTAATGCTTTAAACATATTTCCCCTCTCAAGGATCATTTCCATGAGCCTGGGGCCACTTGCCAGATGTTCGGTAAACAGATACGCTACAGTTATTTCAGGCGGCTGCAGCATTATAACCGTAAGTAATATGCTCTTATTAATCGTTTTCATTTACCCGAACCACTTGGTCCGGGCACCGTTCGGGCCTTCACCGGGGTGAGTCCTCCGTGGTATTCACGGCTCGTTTCCACCGGCTACTATGCCCTCTGCTGACTTCTCCCATGTGGTCAGAGCAGGTCACCCTGCCCTCAGCCATACGGCACATGAGAGATCTCCCGGGGTAAACACATGTCTTTCGGTACGTGAGCGCCGGGTTTACGGACACACCCTAAGATGGATAGAGGACTTCGTCTTGTTGTGCAGACTCGTCCCGGTGTGGACGCCTTATACCCGATTCCTGTACGTCACCCCGTACCTTCGCGGTACC